>CAZULR010000099.1:0-8223 GCA_964621235.1 uncultured Acidimicrobiaceae bacterium | reverse complement strand
CGTGGACGTCGAGCGACGTGCCCCGGGTGATCTCCACGCACGAGGGGCAGACGCCGCACGGCTCGCCGTCGTGGAGGTCGGTGCAATTGAGCGCCTTGGCCAGGATGCGGGCCGTCGAGGTCTTGCCCGTCCCGCGGGGGCCGCTGAACAGGTAGGCGTGGGCTACCCGGCCGTCACGGACGGCGTTGCGGAGGGCGAGTACGACGTGGTCCTGGCCCTTCACCTCGGCGAACGTCGACGGACGGAAGCGTCGGTAGAGGGACTGGTAGGGGACTTCCTCGGTCACGTCGGCCACGCCGGGAGCCTACCGGTCGGGTCGGACACGGTCCTCGGCCCGGACGCCCGTCCGGGGACGGAACGGTCGGGGCGGACCGGGAGTCCAGTCCCCCGGTGGTCGGTGCGACGGCCAGGTTGGCTGCGGCACACGGCCGGACCCGCTGAGAGCTGCTGCCTTCCGACCCTGACTCGATTCACAGGAGGACGTTGCGCAGGACCCAGCCGTCGCACCCACCACCGGGGAGGCCATGATCCTACCGTCACCGGGAACCATCCGGCATCCACGCGGACGTTCCGGAGGGTCGGGACGACCGGAGTAGCCTGTCGGGGCTGTGGACGCCCCGGTCACCCGGACGGCCATCGGCACGGAGGCGTGCGAGAGCGGCCGAATCGGCACGATTGGAAATCGTGTGTGGGGAAACTCACCGTGGGTTCAAATCCCACCGCCTCCGCCACGGGGTCCGGTCGGACCGATGCCGGCCGGGGCGGTCACTGCGTCGGACCGGAGGGGGTGATCCGGCCGTCGAGCATGTGCACCGTCCGGTCGGCGGTCGCGGCCACGCCTTCGTGATGGGCCACCATCACGATCGAAACCCGCCGGTCGGTCCGGAGGCGCTGGAACAGGGCGAGGACCGCTCCGGTCGACCGACTGTCGAGGCTCCCCGTCGGCTCGTCCGCGCAGGCCACGGACGGCTCGTTGCCCAGCACACGGGCGACCGCCACCCGCTGACGCTCACCACCGGAGAGCTGCGGTGGGCGGCGGTGGGCGAGTCCGACGTCGCGCTCCGCCCGACCAGGTGGTCTATCGCCAGGGGGTGTACGGTGGACGTAGAGCCCGGTCCCCTTCGGCAACGCAGGATTGAGACCGTCGCACGTCGCTCCAGACTCCCGGTGACGCCGTCCAGCACCGAGGTCGTCATGTCCCACCATCTGGTCCGGCGGATCGATCTGGTGCTCGGACTCGTCCCACCGGACGCCGGGGGCGCCCTGCGCCACCGCGCCGGACACCCCTCCTCCCCGGAGTTCCGCGCACCGGCCGATCCCTCCCCCGGGAAACGCTCGAACTTCTCCGGAGCCAGCCCGTTCCGGTCGCCCGTACCGTCGAGGACGCGACGCTGGTCAGCGACCCCCGCCGACGCCCCCGGCACCTGGACCGCCTGATCATCGGCGCGGCCCGTACCTCGTGGTGAACGGCGTCCGGTCCCGCCAGCCCGCAATGGATCCCGCGAGGGAGGGAACATGACGGCAAAGGACTCCACGGGCAACGACGTCGGGGCATCCGACCCGGTCCCCGACGCCGGTGGCGATCTGAAGACCCTTCCCGTCGCCGAGGTGGAGCGGCGGCTCGGCTCGTCCCCAGAGGGCCTCACCCAGGTCGAGGCCGTGAAGCGCCTCACGCGGTTCGGCCCGAACGAGATCGTCGAACAGAGAGTCAACCCACTGCTGAAGTTCCTCACCTACTTCTGGGGGCCCATCCCCTGGATGATCGAGGTGGCGGTGATCCTGTCCGCCGTCCTCGGGCACTGGCCCGACTTCTCCATCATCCTGGTCCTGCTCCTCGCCAACGCCGGGATCGGATTCTGGGAGGAGCGCCAGGCGGGCAGGGCCATCGCCGCCCTGACGGCCGAGTTGGCGATCAAGGCCCGGGTGCGACGGGACGGCGAGTGGGTCACTCCACCGTCGCGTGACCTGGTACCGGGAGACGTCATCCGCCTGCGCATGGGTGACATCGTGCCCGCTGACGCACGCCTCCTGGACGGCGACCCCATCGAGGTGGACCAGTCGGCGCTGACCGGAGAGTCACTGCCGGCCACCTGCCGGACGGGGGACGCGGTGTTCTCCGCCTCCGTCATCCGCCAGGGGGAGATCGGCGCGCTCGTCTACGCGACAGGTGCGGACACCTACTTCGGCCAGACCGCGGAGCTCGTCCAGGAGGCCCAGACCGTCAGCCACTTCCAACGGGCGGTCCTCAAGATCGGCACGTACCTGATCATCCTCGCCGTCGCCATGGTCGTGGTGATCATCGTCGTCTCCACCATCCGCGGTGACGCCTTCTTCACGACCCTCCAGTTCGCCCTCGTCCTCACCGTGGCGGCCATCCCGGTGGCCATGCCGACGGTCCTGTCGGTGACGATGGCCGTCGGTGCCCGGGCGCTCGCCTCCAAGAAGGCCATCGTCAGCCGGCTGGTGGCCATCGAGGAGCTGGCCGGGGTCGACGTGCTCTGCACGGACAAGACCGGGACGCTGACCCGGAACAAGCTCACACTGGGCGATCCCTACGCGGTCGGCACACGCACGCCCGGCCAGGTGATCCTCGACGCGGCTCTGGCCTCACGTGCCGACGACGCTGACGCCATCGACCTGGCGGTGCTCGGTGGCCTGGCCGACGACGTGTCGTTGGACGACTACCAGGTGACCCGGTTCCAGCCGTTCGACGCGGTACGCAAGCGCACCGAGGCCACCGTCACCGCGGCCGACGGATCCTCGTTCCGGGTCACGAAGGGCGCCCCCCAGGTCATCCTGGAGCTGTCGGCGAACCACCCGGACGTGAAGACGGAGGTCGACGCCGCCGTCGACGGATTCGCGGCACGGGGCTTCCGCTCCCTGGGTGTGGCCCGGTCCGAAGGGTCCGGTCCGTGGACCCTCGTCGGGGTGCTTCCGCTCTTCGACCCACCGCGTGGCGACGCCAAGGCGACCATCGCCACCGCCCTCGAGATGGGCGTGGACGTCAAGATGGTCACCGGGGACGCCCTGGCCATCGCCCGGGAGACGGCCAGGACGCTCGGAATGGGAACGGACATCCTCGATGCCTCCTCGCTGGGCGACGTCGACCGGGTCGAGACCGACGCGACGGCCGAGTCCATTGACGACGCCGACGGCTTCGCCCAGGTCTTCCCGGAGCACAAGTTCCATATCGTCGACGTCCTGCAGGAGCGGGGCCACATCGTCGGCATGACGGGCGACGGGGTGAACGACGCCCCCGCACTCAAGAAGGCCGACTGCGGCATCGCCGTCTCGGACGCCACGGATGCGGCGCGGGCAGCGGCGTCGATCGTGCTCACCACCCCCGGGCTCTCGGTGATCATCGACGCCATCAAAGAGAGCCGGAGGATCTTCCAGCGGATGAACAGCTACGCGATCTACCGCATCGCGGAGACCCTGCGAGTGCTGCTGTTCGTGTCGGCCGTCATCCTGATCTACAACTTCTTCCCGGTCACGGCGATCCAGATCGTGATGCTGGCACTGCTGAACGACGGCGCCATCCTGTCCATCGCGTACGACAACGTGCGCTACCGGCAGCAGCCCGAGGCGTGGAACATGCGCACCGTGCTGGGGATTGCCACCGTGCTCGGCGTCGTCGGACCGATCGCCGCCTTCGGCATGTTCTACCTGGGCGACCAGGTGCTACACCTCGACCACGCGCGCCTGCAGACCCTGATGTACCTGACGCTCTCGGTCGCCGGGCACCTGACCATCTTCCTGGCCCGCACCCGTGGACCGTTCTGGTCGATACGGCCCGCCCGGATCCTCCTGTTGGCCGTGGTCGGCACACAGGTGCTGGCGACCCTGATCGCCGTCTACGGGGTATTCATGACACCGCTCGGCTGGGGGTGCGCGGCCCTGGTCTGGGGCTACGCGCTGGTCTGGTTCCTCCTCACCGACCGGGTGAAGCTGCTCGCCTACCGGATCCTCGATCCGGGGCGGGCCCGACCCGGGCCACCGGCTCCCTTCCCGGGGAGGGAGGAGAGCCTGTCGTCCGGAACTCCCCAGGGGGGCTCCGAGGCCTCCGTAGTGGCCCCCATCCCCGACACCTCCGAGGAGGTGGCACCCGGAGACCACGACACGAGCGACCGCCACGAGGGCCAGGTGTCCGTCCGGAGCGGTGATGACGGACCGGGCCGGGACGGCCGTCGGTGCGACCGGAGCGCCCGTGCAGGGAGTCCGTCCGCATGAAGCTCGAGAAGGCGACCATCGCCGAGCTGATGGTCCGGCCGGGTGAGCCGGCCGCGCTCGCCGATCGGAGCACGGAATCGACGAGGGCGCCATGGAACGGTCCCCACGGGAAGCGGCACAAGAAGCTGGCCGAGGTGGACCTCCACGAGTTCGTCGTCGAACTGACGGAGGCCCAGAGACTGTTCTGGGCCAATGGCACCCACGCGCTCCTGGTCGTGCTCCAGGCCATGGACGCCGCCGGCAAGGACGGGACCATCAGGCACGTGATGTCGGGGGTCAACCCACAGGGCTGCAAGGTGGAGGCCTTCAGGCAACCCTCCGCCGAGGAGCTCGCCCACGACTTCCTCTGGCGCTCCAGCCTGGTGCTGCCCGAGCGGGGGATGATCGGAATCTTCAACCGGTCCTACTACGAAGAGGTCCTCGTGGCCCGGGTGCATCCCGAGCTCCTCGCCCGGGGGAAGGTCGGTACCGGTAGGCCTTCCTCGGAGCGGGTGTGGCGCGACCGCTTCGAGGACATCAATGCCTTCGAGCGCCATCTCGACCGCAACGGCACCAGGATCGTGAAGATCTTTCTGCACGTCTCCCTCGAGCGGCAGAGGAGGCGATTTCTCAAACGACTCGACGCCCCCGACAAGAACTGGAAGTTCTCGGCCAACGATCTGGCCGAGCGCAGGCACTGGGAGGCGTACCAGCGTGCCTACGAAGAGGCCCTGAGTGCCACCTCGACTCCGTGGGCACCGTGGTACGTCGTGCCGGCCGACCACAAGTTTGCGCTCCGCGCCCTCGTCGGCGGCATCGTCGTCGAAGCGATCGAGGACCTGGATCTCCAGCCCCCCACGATCAGTCCACGTGAGCGTGGTGCGCTGGACCGGGCCAAGCGCGAACTGCTCCAGGAGTCGCCGTGACGACGACGTCATCGCATCGGGGGACCTGAGCCCGTGATCACCGCCCCCAGCGTCCCCGCAGCACCCGTCCCCAGATCCTGGACGGATCCCTCCCCCCATCCCTCCCATCGATTGGACCACCTCCCATGGCTTTCCACGTAGGTTCCGAGATCGGCCAGCTCCGCCAGGCCATCGTCCACCGTCCCGGCCTCGAGCTTTCCCGGCTCACGCCCGGCAACATCGAAGGCCTCCTCTTCGACGACGTCCTGTGGGCGTCGAAGGCCAAAGAGGAGCACGACGGTTTCACCGAGGCGCTGCGCGACAGGGGGGTGATGGTCCACTACTACGGCCGCCTGCTGGCCGAGACCCTCGAGCTCCCCGACGGGCGGGCCTTCGTGCTGGACCGGGTGTGCACGCCGGAGAACCTCGGTCCGTCGTTGGTCGCTCCGGTGCGCCGTCTCCTCGAGGACCTCGACGGGACGGAGCTCTCCCAGTTCCTCATCGGCGGGATCCTGAAGGCCGACCTCCACCCGATGCGGGCCCACAGCCTCAAGTGGAACATGCTCCAGGCCGACGACTTCATCCTGGCACCCCTGCCGAACCAGCTCTTCCAACGGGACAACTCCTGCTGGATCTACGGAGGGGTGACGATCAACCCGATGGCCATGCCGGCCCGTCGACGCGAGTCGCTCCACTCCCGGGCGATCTACCAGCACCACCCGATGTTCGTCGGAGAGGACTTCGCCACCTACTACGGCGGCGAGGATCACGACTACCAGCCCGCGCACATCGAGGGCGGGGACGTCCACGTCATCGGGAAGGGCGCCGTGCTGATCGGCATGGGCGAGCGGACCTCGCCCATGGCCGTCGAGTCGGTGGCCCGTGCGCTGTTCGCCAGCCGACAGGCGACGAGGGTGGTCGCCATCGAACTCCCCCACAGCCATGCCTTCATGCACCTCGACACCGTCATGTCCATGGTCGACGTCGGCACGTTCGTGCTCTACCCCTACTTCGACCGGCACCTGAGGAGCTGGACCCTCACGGCCAGCGACGAGCCGGACGGGTTCTCCGTCTCCCGGAACCACAGCCTGTGGGACACCCTGGCCGAGATCCTGGAGGTCGAGGCAATCACGGTGCTCGCCACCGACGAGGACATCCGGGCGGCCGAGCGTGAGCAGTGGGACGACGGCACCAACTTCCTCGCCGTGGCGCCGGGGGTGGTGATGGGCTACGAGCGCAACGTCGCCACCAACACGATGCTCCGCAAGCACGGGATCGAGGTCGTCGACATCGGGGGCAACGAACTCGGACGGGGCCGGGGTGGACCCCGGTGCATGACCTGCCCGCTCGAGCGCCAGGCGGTCTGACGGTGGCCACCGGGACCACCGAGTCGATCGAGAGCGGCCACCTCCGGGGCCGGAGCCTGTGCAAGGTGTCGGATCTCAGTGCGGCCGAATTCCTGTCCATCGTCGACCTCGCCGCCCAGTTGCGCGAGGAGAAGCGGTCCGGCGCGGAGCACCAGCGCATGGTCGGTCGGAACATCGCCCTCATCTTCGAGAAGGCATCGACCCGCACGCGGGCCGCGTTCGAGGTCGGGGCGTACGACCAGGGGGCCCACGTCACCTACCTGGGACCCGAGGGTTCCCACATCGGCGAGGGTGAGTCGATCAAGGACACCGCCCGGGTGCTCGGACGCATGTACGACGGCATCGAGTACCGCGGCTTCGCCCAGGAGTCCGTGGAGACACTGGCGAGGTTCGCCGGCGTGCCCGTGTGGAACGGCCTGACCGACGAGTGGCATCCCACCCAGATGCTGGCCGACATCCTCACCATTCAGGACCACGTGGACAAGCCGCTCGACCGGGTCGGCTTCTGCTACCTCGGTGACGCCCGGAACAACACCGCCAACTCCCTCCTCGTCACCGGTGCCCTGTTGGGGATGGACGTGCGCATCGCCGCACCCGAGGACCTGTGGCCGTCGGCTGACGTCCAGGCCATCGCCCGGGGGTTGGCCGCGGAGTCCGGTGCCCGGATCCACCTCTGTACTGACGTACTCGGCGGTGTGGAAGGAGCCGACTTCCTCTACACCGACGTGTGGGTGTCCATGGGCGAGCCCGCGGCCGACTGGGGCCCCCGGATCAAGCAGCTGCTGCCCTACCAGGTCACCGGGGCCGCGATGGCCATGACCGGAAATCCTGACGTCAAGTTCATGCACTGCCTTCCGGCCCTGCACGACACCAACACCGTGCTCGGCCGCCGGCTGGCCGAGACCTGGCACCTCGACGCCCTCGAGGTGACCGACGAGGTGTTCGAGTCGCCCGCGTCGATCGTCTTCGACCAGGCGGAGAACCGACTGCACACCATCAAGGCGGCGATGGTCGCCAGCATCGGGACCTGACCGCTTCCCGGTCGTGACGGCGGCCGGCGGTGCCCGGCCGGCATCCGGCCCGGAGCTGGCGTCCACCCGTCGGATCGGCCCCCGGGATCCGGGGTCAGTGGATCAGCACCTTGAGGGCATCGTGCTCCGCCGCGTGGCCGAACACCTCGTAGGCCTCGAGCATCTGGTCGAACGAGAACTCGTGGGTCACGAACTTGTCCGCAGGAAGCTTGTGCTCGGCGACGAGGGACAGGAGCATCCCGAGGGTGTTGGTGTTGACCAGTCCCATCGAGATGTCGATGTTCTTGATCCAGAGCTCGTTGAGCGCCAGGTCGACCGACCTGCCGTGCACGCCGATGTTGGCCACATTGCCCCCGGGGCGGACGATGACCGTCGCCATGGTGAAGGTCTCGGGCACACCGACCGCCTCGATGGCCACGTCGACCCCGAGACCGTCGGTCAGGGCCATCACCTGGTCCTTCCAGTCCGCATCTCCCGAGTTGACCGTCTCGGTGGCGCCGAACTCCCGGGCCCGCACCAGGCGGGCGTCGTCGAGGTCGATGGCGATCACCTTGGACGGCCCGTACAGACGCGAGGTCATGACCGCGGAGAGCCCGACCGGGCCGGACCCGATCACCGCCACCACGTCACCCGGTTGCACGTGCCCGTACTGGACACCGATCTCGAAGCCGGTCGGGAGGATGTCCGACAGGAGGATCCCCTCGGCATCGG
>CAZULR010000098.1:0-8323 GCA_964621235.1 uncultured Acidimicrobiaceae bacterium | reverse complement strand
CTCGACCCGCTCCTGCTGGTCGCCCCGGCGGTCGCCTACGGCTCGAGTGGCGAGCACGCCGGGTTCGCCGGCACGCTCTCGCTCGGCCAGGAGGCGACGGAGGCCCTGCTGGTCGAGCTGGGACGCTCCGCCGCGACCACGTTCGACCACGTGGTGCTGGCCTGCACCCACGGCGGCAACGCCGACACGCTGGCCCGGGCACTCACCCGGCTGGCCCGCGAGGGGCACCCGGTCACCGGCTGGTGGCCGCGCTGGGGGGGTGACCTGCACGCGGGCCGGACCGAGACGTCGCTCATGCTCGCCATCGCCCCCGACACGGTGCGGGCCGAGCGGATGGCACCCGGGAACCGGCGACCCGCCGACGAGCTCCTGCCCCTGCTCCGGGCCGGTGGGGTGCGGTCCGTCAGCGCCAACGGGGTGCTCGGCGACCCGGCGGGGGCCACGGCCGACGAGGGACGCGAGCTGATCCGGGCGGCAGCCGCCGACCTGGCCACGGTGGTCGCCGGCCTGCGCCGGCGGCCCGTCACGCAGGAGGTCGCACCATGACGACACAGCCCGAGGACGCGACACCCGGGGGGTCGCGCGTCGCGGTGGTCACCGGGGCGGCGCGGGGCATCGGGGCCGCCACGGTACTGGGCCTGGCCCGCGCCGGTTGGTCGGTGGTGGCGGTCGACCGGTGCGCCGACGACCCCCGGATCCCCTACGCGCTCGGCACCCGTGGTGAGCTCGACGACGTCGTGGACCGCGCCCGTCTGGCGCGCGGCGCCGCGCCCGGAGGGGTGACGGCCCACGTGGCCGACGCCACCGACGCGGCCGGACTGGGTGCGGCCGTGTCCGAGGCGGAGACCCGCTTCGGCGGCCTCGACGCCATGATCGCCGTGGCGGGGGTGATCGCCGGGGGCGTCCCCCTGTGGGAGATGCCGGCCGAGCAGCTCGCCGCCGTGCTCGACGTCGACCTGCTCGGACCCATCGTGGCCGCCCGGGCAGCCGTCCCGGCACTCCTCCGCCGGCCGGTGCCACGACAGGGGCGCTACCTGGCCGTCGCGTCGGCGGCGGCGATCAGCGGACTGCCCAGGCTCGCCGCCTACGGCGCGGCCAAGGCCGGTGTCGCCGGCCTCGTGCGGGGCCTGGCCGCGGAGCTGGCCGGCACCGGGATCACCGCCAACGCCGTCTGCCCCGGCTCCACCGACACGGCCATGCTCGTCGAGAGCGCGCGCCTCTACGACCTCGGGGGGACCGCCCCGTTCGCCGACCAGCAGCCCGTCGGGCGCCTCCTCTCCCCCGCCGAGGTGGCCGACGCCCTGGTGTGGCTGGCCGGTGCCGACCGGGGCGCGGTCACCGGTGTCGTCCTCCCGGTGGACGGTGGACTGACGCTGTGACCCCGCGGTGACAGCGGAGCTGCCCGAGGGGTTCGGGCTCGCGCTCGACCCCTCGCTCCTCCGCTTCCGGAAGGGCACGGTGCTCGCCGGCGGCCGCCCCGGGCGCGTGATGACACTGACGCCGGCGGGCGCCTCGGCGGTGGACGCCCTCGTGGCCGGGGGCGAGCCGGACGGGACCACGCGAGCGCTGGCCGGCCGCCTGGTGGCGGCGGGCATGGCCCATCCCCGGCCGCCCGGTCGTGGCGACCCACGGGCGGCCCCGTCCCCCTCGGTGACGGTGGTGGTCCCGACCCGGGACCGGGCCGGCGCCCTCGGCCGGTGCCTCGCCTCGCTGGCCGGCGGGCCGCCGGTCGTGGTGGTCGACGACGCCTCGGCCGACGCCGGAACCGTGGCCGACGTGTGCCGCGCCCACGGGGCCCGGACCGTCCGCCGCGCGGTCAACGGTGGCCCCGGCGCGGCCCGGTCCACGGCCCGGGAGTTCGTCGACACCGACCTCATCGCCTTCGTCGACAGTGACTGCACCGTCCCCGACGGATGGCTCGAGGGACTCACCTGGCTCTTCGCCGATCCCACGGTCGGTGCGGTGGCCCCCCGCGTGCGCCCGTCGGGAGCGGTCGCTGCCGGCGACCGGGTGCTGGACCGCTTCGCGCGCGCCCACGGTCCGCTCGACCTCGGCCCCGACGAGGGCGAGGTCGGGCCCGATCGCGCCGTCCGGTACGTCCCCACCGCCGCCCTGGTGGTGCGCCGGTCGGCGCTCGACGCCGTCGGCGGGTTCTCCCCGGGGATGCGGGTCGGGGAGGACGTCGACCTCATCTGGCGCCTGGTCGAGTCCGGGTGGCGCGTCCGCTACGTCCCGTCGGTCACCGTCTTCCACGCCGAGCCGGACCGGTGGGCGGACGTGCTCGCCCGGCGGTTCTCCTACGGCACGTCGGCCGCGCCCCTGTCCCGCCGGCACCCCGGGCGCCTGGCCCCGGTCGAGCTGCGCCCGCGCCCGCTCCTGGGCGCGCTCGCCCTGCTGGCCGGCCGGCCCGTCCTGGCCGCGGGAATCGTGGCGACGTCCGCCGTCCCGCTGGCCCGGAAGGTCCGACCCCTCGGGATCCCGGCCCGCCAGGCCTGGCGGTGGAGCGCCGGTGGGGCCGGCTGGACGGTCGTGGGCCTGGGCCGGGCGGCCACGGTCGTGGGCTGGCCGGTGCTGCTGGCCCTCGCCGCCTCGGGCCGGCGGGGCCGGCGTGCGGCAGTGGTGCTGGCGCTGGCCCCTCCGACGGTGGAGTGGTTCCGGAAGCACCCTGACCTGGACCTTCCCCGCTGGATCGCCGCCTCGGTGGCCGACGACCTCGCCTATGGGGCCGGGGTGTGGAAAGGGTCCCTCCGGGAGCGCACGCTCGGCCCCGTCCTGCCCACCCTCCGTGGTGACCGTCTATCGTGAATCTGCCTTCTCCTCAAATCTGAGGAGGAACAATCGAGGCAGGAACCCGTACACCACCTGCGGGTATCGGTTCTTCTGATACCCGGTATCGCCCATCTTGGACCGGGCAATTGCCTTTTCCACTTCCTGTGGATAAGGATCTAATCAGCGCCGAGAATTCTGAACGATGTGCAGTGGTGATTCCCCTCAAATAACCTCGTCGACTCGCGCGCGTATTCCTGATCACCCGATGACGGCCGTCGCCCCATCGGAACGGCATCGTTCCAGGTCACAGGCGTGTCGACCGGGGCTGCACCAGAGCCCGTCGACATCGCTATACTCCTTGGAACGCACTCCTGCCGTTGTGGTTGCATCACGTGATGACCGCCCGGTCCACCAGGCACGACACGCCTGGTACCGGCACCCCGGGAGGGATCGACACAGCATTCGATCCTTCTTCGTCACACCCATGAGGCAGGCTGGCAGAAGATCCAAAGGTCCTGGCGATCCTTACGAGAAACGAGTGATGTCCCCACGACGCAATCCTGGGCATAACAACACCGGCCGCACACCCTGAGGCATCACGCCAGGACGAACGGAGCCTGCCCGCTCGTCGTCCGGGGACCGCATGCGATGGCCGTTGCCCGCCAACACCAATCAGAGGAAGGCGCTTCGTGCGCCCTACGAAGGGAGGTGCCATGCGGACCCGCATTGCACTCGTGGCGATCACCTCGATCGCCGTCATCACCGTCACACTCCTGACCCAGGCCGTCACCGCACAGCCTGCTCGGGCAGCCACACGGTCACCACACCCGTCGACGACCCACGCCAAGGCCCACCGGTCCGACCTGCTCACCTCGCTGGTGAAGCCGCAGACCGGAGCCAGCGCGTCCACGACGACGCCGGACCTGCGCCTGGTCGACACCCTGCTGTCCGGCCGTCCCGCCGGCCACAAGGAGGTCACTCCGGTCGTCCCGCCACCACCGCCACCCGCTCCGGGCCCGGTCGACACCGTCACCCCGGCACAGCGTGCCGCCTGGGACGCCGTCGCCCGGTGCGAGGAGGGCGGCAACTGGCAGGCGGACGGCTCGCGCTTCAGCGGTGGCCTCGGGATCACCCGGTCCAACTGGGCCAGCTACGGCGGTCTGCAGTACGCGCCGGAAGCCGCCGAGGCCACGCCGGACGAGCAGATCATGGTCGCCGAGCGCATCCAGTCGAGCCCTCCCGACCAGGGCGGCTGCTCGAGCTGGTGACCACGCTCTACCGCTGCCGCCCCTCGCGGTGGCAGCGGACAGGCACCCCGGACCCCGGTCACTCGACCGGGGTCCGGACGCGTCACCGGGCCGTCGGCCGGGCCTGGCGGGCCGCCCACAACAGCGGCAGCTGGAACGGCAACCGTCCCCACGCCACCGCCGCGGAGTCCATCGACCCGGGATGCCGACCGGTCCCGGCGTCGAGTGCCATCTGCAGGTTGGCCGGCCACACGGCGAGCAGCAACGCCGTGGAGGCCGCCGAGGCCCAGCGCGTCCGCCGGACCAGTCCTGTCGCACACACCAGCTCGGCGGCACCGCTGGCGTAGATGAGGGGGCGGTGGAGGCGGGCCGGCAGCACCCGCGGCATCAGCCCGTCGAACAACGACGGCCGGACGACGTGCAGTACCCCGGCCACGCCGAAGACGCCGGCGAGGGCGGTCGGTGCGGCGGAGCGGAGACGGGACATGCCAGGAGGCTAAGCCCTTCTCCGCGCCGCCGCGGTGACGGGGGCGACCACACCGGGTGAACGGGCGACGATCCCCAGGGCCAACGGTGCCGCACGCGTCCGGGCGCGCAACCACGGCGTCGGCGGATGACATCGGCGGTGCTTCGGGGCAGACTCGGGACATGCGCCCGCTCGCCGTCCACCACGTCTCCCTCAATGTGCCCGACGTCGACGCGGCGGTGGCGTTCTACACGGGGGTACTCGGGGGCACCGTGCGCCCCGACCGGCCCGACTTCGGCATCGCCGGGGCGTGGATCGACCTCGGGGACAGCCAGGTCCACCTGATCGAGGCGGCGGCACCGCCGGTCCTCGGCCAGCACTTCGCCATCAGGGTGGCGGACCTGGACGACGCCGTGGCCGAGCTCCGGACGAACGGCGTCGACATCGCCGACCCCTCCCCCGTGGGCCCCGGCCGCCAGACGTTCCTGGCCGACCCGGCCGGCAACACGGTCGAGCTCTACGAGCTCGTGGCGGGTGCGCCCGGCCCCTGAGATGCCACGCCCCTGAATTGCCACACCGGGGGCCCGAAGGCCCCCGGTGCTCAGACCCTCCGGGGGCACCGGCACGACACAGCCCGGCGCACCGGGACCGTGCCGGGCCGACGCCCGCCAGAGTGGGAATCAGATCTTGCGGACCTGGCTCGCCTGGAGGCCCTTCTGGCCCTGCTTGGTCTCGAACTCCACACGCTGGCCCTCCGCGAGGTCGCGGAAGCCCTCCATCTGGATTTCGGACTGGTGGACGAAGAGGTCATCCCCGCCGCCGTCAGGCGTAATGAATCCGAAGCCCTTTTCGGCGTTGAACCACTTGACTGCACCTACACCCATAACTGAGTCTCCTTGAAATTCACGCACGAAAACGCGGGGATCCACTTTGAAGCCCTACCTACATGGACCCGCGTGATAGGGCCTATGTGGCACCCACCCTAGGCGGTGGGGACCGGCTGCGCTCACCAACACCTCGCGCGGCCCCGGTCGCGGCCGCGTCACGCTGGTACGTTCGGCCCCCATGCCCGCCTCCCGCCACCTCCCGACCTCCCGGCGTGCGACGACGCGGACGCTCGTCGGCATCCTCCTGGGTGGGCTCACCGTGGTCGGTGCCGCCTGCTCGTCGACGGCTTCCTCGGGTCCGGCCACCACGACGCCGCCCACCTCGGCGGCGCCACTGCCCTCGGTCCCACCCCCCGCGCCGATCGCCTGGGTGACGTGCCCGACCCAGACCGAGCTGCAGTGCGGCTCGGTCAGCGTGCCACTCGACTACCGCCGTCCCGCGGCCGGCACGCTCTCGATCGCCGTGGCTCGGGCCCCGGCCACCAGCGGCCGGGCCACGGCCGGGGACCTGGTGATGAACCCGGGGGGACCGGGTGAGAGCGGCCTGCAGATCCTGCCCGTCGAACTGCCGCTCCTGCCGGCGGCGGTGCGCGCCGACAGCGACGTGGTCAGTTTCGACCCGCGGGGCACCGGGGCGAGCGACGCCCTGGAGTGCGGAACCGGGCCGTCGACCGTGACCGCGGTCGTCCCCGTGCCTGCCGCCGCCGGGCTCCCGCTCCCCGGCACGCCGGTCTTCGCCGGCCTCCGCCGGGCCTGCGCCACCACCCAGCCGGCGCTGACCGCGGCGGTCGACACCACGGACACGGCCCGCGACATGGACCGCATCCGCCAGGCCCTCGGCGTGTCGACGATCAGCTTCTACGGCCTCTCCTACGGGACGGTGCTCGGCACCGTCTACGCGGCACTGTTCCCCCATCGCGTGCGCGCCATGGTGCTCGACGGTGCCGTCGACATGGACGCCCCCCTCGCCACCCAGGCGGCGGAGCAGGCACCGGCCGCCGAGCGCTCGCTCCAGCACCTGCTGGCCACCTGTACGCCGGCTCCGGCCTGCCCGATGGGAAGTGACCCGACCGGCTTCTTCCGCCGGTTGGCCTCGTCGATGACCGCTCACCCGCTGGCCGCCCCCGGGGGCGGCGACGACGTGCCGGTCACGGTCGGCGACCTCGACACGGCCACCCTCCTCGCACTCAGCGTCACCCAGTTCACCCCGGCCTACGAGGCGGCCCTGGTGGCGGCGTCCCACGGTGACGGCTCGCCGTTGCGGACCCTGGCGCTCGAGTTCGTGATCGACATCGACGGGGCGCCGCTGGTCGACGCCCAGTGGGCCATCACCTGCAACGACACCGTGGACCACCCGGGCCCGCAGGCCGCGGGCCGCCAGGCCCGGTCGCTGGCCTCCCAGTACCCGCTGATCGGCGGCTACGCCGTCACCTACAACCTCGGCGGGTGCGTGACGTGGCCCGACGGACGCCAACCGGTGTCCGACACCCATCCGACGGCGGCGCCACCGGTCCTGGTGCTCGGCAACACCGGCGACCCGAACACCCCGCTCATCGGAGGTCGACACCTGGCCGCGCTGTACCCGCATGCCAGTCAGCTCACGTGGGTCGGCTGGGGCCACACCTGGCTCCTCAGCGGGGCGTCCGACACGTGTGTCAGCTCGGCTGTGACCCGCTACCTGTCCGGCGGGGGGCTCCCGCCGGCCGGCACCGTCTGCCACTGAGGCCCGACGGTCAGCGCGTGCGGGCCGCCGCCTCGACAAAGAGCGCGCGCCGGGGGCACTCGGCCGCCGCCCGGTGGGCCAGGTCCACCAGGTCGGCCCCGACGGGTGTCCCGTCGACGACGGGATACCCCCACTCGTCGAGGGTGACCCGCTCGGGAAGGAGCTCGGCGCAGTAGCCATAGGCCTCGCACGCCACCGGGTCAACCCGGACCCGCAGGGCCACCGCCACCGGCGCGCTCACGACGCCTCCCCGACCAGCACGGGCGGCGCCGGGAACGCCAGGACACTCGGCGCGTGCCGACCGGCGCAGGGCCGCCCGGCGGCGTGGGCCGCGGCATCCGCGGCGAACACGTCGAGCGCGCTCCGCACCATGCGGGCCACACCGTCCGGGTGTCGGCACGCCCCACGGCCCACGACCGATCGCGACCGTTCGTCGATCCGGCCGATGGCGCCAGGGTCGGCCCGGCCCGTGGCCAGGAGCTCGAGGTCCCCGGCGATGGCCGGGAGCCCGTAGACGCAGGGGCCGCACTGGCCGGCGCTCTCCCCGGCCATCCACCGGGTGATCCGTGCCGTCTCGGCGATCCCGCAGGAGCCGGCGGGCAACGCCACGACGATGCCGACGCCGAGGGTCGCCCCGACCCGGGCCAGCGGGTCCGGGGCGAGCGGGGTCGAGGCCATCCCCGGTGGGAGCCAGGCGCCACCGTAGCCACCGACCAGGTAGCCCGCCATCGGCCCGGTCGGGCCGCAGCGGCCGACCACCTCGTCCACGGGGGTGCCGAGGCCGACCTCGACGACGCCGGGGGTGCGGACCGCGCCGGACACCGTCACCAGCGTCGAGCCGGGGGCGTCCGGCACCCCGGCGCTGCGGAACCACGCCGCGCCGTGCCGGGCGATCAGGGCCACCTGGGCCAGGGTCTCGGCATTGTGGATCAGCACGGGCCGCCGGCCGAGGCGCAGGGGCACCGACTTGTCGACCCGGAGGACCGGGCGGGCGTCCCCGTCCGCGAGCCAGTGGACCAGCGCCGACTCCTCGCCGGTCACGTACCGGGCCGGGGGCCGACGGACCGTCACCTCACGGACGGCGCCGGCCGCGGAGCGTTCGGCGGCGGCCAACCGCACGGCCCGGGCCGACGCGTCGCGGTCGTCGGCCACGCACACCACGACGGACCGGGCACTGGACAGTGCGGCCACGAGCTCGGCACCGTCCAGGACGAGGTGGGGCGACCAGGCG
>CAZULR010000097.1:0-8423 GCA_964621235.1 uncultured Acidimicrobiaceae bacterium | reverse complement strand
AAGATCGCCGCCGGGCAGCTGCCCGGGCCGGAGATGTCGCTCGGCAAGCTGTCGCTGACGGCCAACATGGTGCGGACCTACGAACTCGTGTCCTCGATCTTCGGACCGGCCCTCGTGGCCGACACCGGAGCGTGGGGCACCTATGCCTGGACGCAGTACCTCCTCGGCGTGCCGGGCATGAGGATCGCCGGCGGCTCGGACGAGGTCATGCGCAACATCATCGGCGAGCGGGTGCTCGGCCTGCCGAAGGAGCCCGCTCCGAAGTAGGGCCGGCCCGCCGGGCCCAGGCCCCCTACCGCATGATCTCGACCAGCAGCACCCACGCGTTGACCGACGCCGAGACGAAGGCGAGCAGGATCGCGCCGAGGACCCAGTAGAGGCCGCCGCCGGCGCCGACGGCCAGACTGACCCCGCCGACGACCAGGCCGACACCCGGGAGCAACAGCGTCGCGGCATGCTCGATCCGCCACGACGGCCGCTCGTCGGGAGCCTCGCTGACGCGGGACACCCACACGGCCTGCACGGCGACCACGGTGCCCACGGCGGCGATCTCGACGCCGAGGACACGACCGCTCTGACCCGGGGCGAGGGAGAACCCCGACACGATCAGGACGCTGACCAGCATTCCGAGTGTGCCGGCGGCCCGGCCCGGGAGCCCCGCGTACTTCAGCACCTGGTCGAGATTGATCGAGATCGCCACGAACAGCAGCCCGGTCAGCGCGGCCGCCGCGCCGATGGTGCCGATGAAGAAGTCGTGCCAAGCCAGGACGTCGTGCGAGGCCATGGCCGATTCTGGCATCTCCACGACGGTGGAGGGATGCCTCCGGGGTCCACCGGCCGTCAACGGCGTGCGGGTCGGACCCGATGCCGGGCTCCCCGTCCGGGGGCGCGTGGACGGCCCGGACCCGTCGGATGGGATACTGGGCCATGGATGATCTTCCCTTCGTGCGGAGTGAGCGGACCGTCGACGAGCCGCTCGACGCCGCGCTCACCGTGGTCGCCCCGCAGGAGCGTCAGAACCTGGAGGGTCTGATCGCCCAGGACGGCAAGGTGTCGGTCGGAGAGATGGAGATCATCCCCGTCCAGGAGGACTCCTCGCTGCCGGAGGGACAGCGCACCTTCGAGTTCAGACTGCACCACACCGTCTGACGTCGTCGCGTCCGCGACGAACCACCGTCACCGGGACGCACCTCCCCGCGGCACGGCCTCAGCTCGAGGACGACAGGGGGCCGTTCGTGAGGATGACCGAGCCCCCGTTCAGGCCCAGGGGAGTGCCGGCGGCCGGCGTGGCCACGGCGACACAGGCCCCCGTCGGCGCACAGTTGATCGACTCGATCGAGCCGACCCCGTCCGGCACCGTCATCGGCGTCCAGCTCGCCCCGGAGTCCGAGGTCTCCTCGATCACCCCGCCGAAGCCGCCGATGACACAGGTGTCGTCAGCGGTGCATCCGAGTGACGACCACCCGGAGGTCTGCCCGGGCCCCGGGCCCCCGACGACGGGCAACGTCGCCGACGCCCACGTCGAGCCCCCATCGGTCGAGCGGAGCACCGTTTCGGACCCGGGAGCCGTCGTCGACGTGTTGGGACCCGACCAGCAGACACTCGTCGAGGTGCAGACCACGTTCACGCCCGTCGCCGCCACACCCGGCTGCGGGCTCTGCTGCCAGGTCCGTCCCCCGTCCGTCGTGGTCCAGAAGTACTCGGCCGGCCCGAGGAGGCCCAGGGACACGGCGATGACGCACCGTTCGCGGGTCGGGCAGGCCATCGACGCACCCGTCGAGCTGGTGCCGAGCACCTCGTCGCCGGCGATGTCGGCCCGCTCCGGGAGGACGGTCTGCGTCCAGTGGGCCCCGCCGTCGTGTGTCGAGAGGAACACGATCTCGTCCGGTATGACGACCCCGGGTCGGTCCGTGAGGACGTGGCCGACCACGTTGCAGACCCCCGGCGCGCTGCACGTGACGGCATCGACGGTCCCCGGCCAGTAGGTCGTCTCGGCCGGCAGCGACCCGTAGGCGGGAAGCTGCTGCACGTCGACGGGCAGGGGCACGGCGTGCGTCTCCCAGTGCTTCCCGGCGTCGTCGGTCGTGAGCAGTTCGGGATCGCGCATGACCTTCCCGGCGGCGGGATCTCCCGTCTTCGGATCGGCGGCCCCTCCCCCGGCCGCGCACCACTGGGTGGTCACGCAGGTCACGAGCGTGGTCGTCGCCACGTTCGCCGGGAGCTCCGTCGGCTCCCAGGCGTGACCGGCATCGTGGGACACGTAGGTGGAGCCGGTGACGGTGGACGTCGCTCCGCCCAGGCCGTAGATGGTGGACAGGAAGCACGTCGGATCACCCGAGCAGTCCGCTCCGGTGATCTCGTCGGGGGCCCCGGTCCCGAGAGTGAACTGGGAGGCGGACAGGGAGGCGGTGAGTCGCCAGGAGCCGGGCGCACGGGTGGCGGCGGCCGGCGTCGATCGGGGTCGGCCACCGCCTCCGAAGTGGTCCGTGGACACGACGGCGGTGGCCACCACGATCAGGACGGCCGCGACCGAGAGCGTGGCGACGGCGAGCCGACGACTCCCGTAGGCCCGGCCCGCACACACGGTCGGGGCGGCCGACCGTCCGTGCACCACCTCGTCGAAGGACACGGGCCGCGCGCTCGCATCGATCAGCGTGGTGAGTTGTTCGGAGAGTTCAGGCATCGGTCCCCACCCTCAGTGCGGCTCGCAGCTTCGTCAGTGCCCGATCGAGGTGGTTCTGGACACTCGTCACCTTCACGCCGGTCATGTCGCCGACCTCCCTCATGGTCCAGCCGAAGCCGTGCACGAGCACGACCGCCGTCCGCTGCGCCTCGGTCAACTCCGTGAGCGCCGGCAAGAGCCCGGGCTCGAAGGCGACGTCGGCCGTCCCGGACGCCTCGAATGCGACGGGCACCTTCCGGTTCCGGGTCCGGCTCTGACCCACCCGGTAGAGGAGCCCCAGCGGGTTGGCGGCGTGACGGACCGTGGCCCAGTGCTCCCAGGCGTACGCCAGTCCCTCCGCCGCGGCCTCACGGCCCCGCTCGGACCCGTACGCCGCCACGAGCGCCCGTCGGAGTCGGGGCTCGGACTGCTCGAAGAACAGGCGGAACTCCGCCTCCGGTGTCTCGATCGCTGCACTCCCCTCCAGGCCCTCTGGTGAATTAGACCGCCGAGGCAGGCATCGTTACCACGCGCTCGGCCAGGTCCGCTCCGGGTGTCGCCCGCCGCCACGACCACGTCCGGAGGTGCCGACCCGGCGCTAGCATCCAACCATCGAGCAGGAGGTGCCGAGCGATGGCACTGGTGAGAGTCTCGGCGCTGGGCCTTCTGTTGGCCGTGGCGTCCCTGGTGGGATGGGCCTCCCCCGGAGCGGCGAGCCCCGCTCGCCGCAGCAGCACCCCGACGCCCGGGTACTGGCTGGTGGGAGGGGACGGGGGTGTCTTCGCGTTCAACGCCGCCTTCGCGGGCTCCGGCGCTCCCAGAGCCGGTTCGCCGGGACTGTGCGCCTTCGCCTTCGGGCCCGATATCGACATCAGCGCCGAGTCACTTGCCGGTGCCGACGGGGTCGTCTCCCGGGTGAACTGTGTGGGCGTCGCGGGATCGGGGGGACTCGCGGGCTACTGGATCGCCAATTTCTCCTCGCTGCCTGCTGGATTCGGTTCCGCCGCCGCACCCGGCCAA
The DNA here is from genome assembly GCA_964621235.1 of uncultured Acidimicrobiaceae bacterium. Taxonomy (GTDB): domain Bacteria; phylum Actinomycetota; class Acidimicrobiia; order Acidimicrobiales; family RAAP-2; genus Bog-756. The sequence continues at coordinate 4,741 of CAZULR010000097.1, read as the reverse complement.
CTCGGCTGCACCGGCCTCAACGGGGCCCGAGTCGGGTGGACCGGCATCGCGGCGACACCCAGCGGACGCGGCCTCTTCCTGGTGAGCCAGAACGGTGGAGTACTGGGCTGCGGTGACGCCACACCCGTGGGCGGCGTCACCGACCTGCCACTGGCGAACCAGATCGTCGGGATCGCCGCCACTCGGGACGGCAGGGGCTACTGGCTCGTGGGGGCCGATGGCGGCGTGTTCAGCTTCGGCGATGCCACGTTCCACGGTTCAATGGGGGGACGACAGCTCAATTCCCCCATCGTGGGGATCGCCGCCACGCGGGACGGCGGGGGCTACTGGCTGGTGGGGGCCGATGGCGGCGTGTTCAGCTTCGGCGACGCCACGTTCGACGGATCGATGGCCGGACGTCCCCTGAACGAACCGGTGAGCGGGATCGCGGCCGATCCGGACGGTTCCGGGTACTGGTTGGTGGCTGACGACGGGGGCGTCTTCGCCTTCGGCGGTGCTCCGTTCGAGGGGTCGATGGGCGGCAGGCGCATCGACGCACCCATGGTGGGGATCGCCGCCTCGCCGAACTGAACCCCGGTGGGACCGGCGAGCCGTCCGTCGACAGGGCGCCCTCGGCCCGTTGTGCGTGACAAGATCCCGGAATGCGGTCGCGTGGCCTCAACACCCGCCAGCGGGTCGTCGTCGTCATCGGAATCGGCGCCGGCCTGTTCTTCTTCGGCAGCTGGTTGACGACACGGGGTCAGAGTGGGTCGGGGTGGGTCGCCTACGCCCCCCTCTCGGACACCGTCAACGCCGCAGGACCGGCGGGACCGGGGCTCCATCCCTGGGTGCGCCTCCTGATCTGGATGGCCCTGATCACCGTGTGGGTGGTGGTCGGCGTGGTGCTCCTGCGATCACGACGTCCAGAAGGTGCTCCGGGACCCGCCGACTGACGCCGTGCGGGTCCATCCGGCCTTCCGGCGGTGGAGCCGCCCGCCCCGACCCCTCCGGCGAGCGGATCAGATCCATCTCCCCGATCAGGCCGGCCCTACGGGCCGGTCGTGTAGCTGACCTCGAGGCCACACACTCCGCTGATGACGCCGGCCACGATTCCGGCCACCGAATAGCCCAGACTGAAGTCGGACAGATTTCCCGCGGTCACCGAGCTGGGCGGCAGGGGGATGGCGAGCGGCGTTCCTGACACCGGAGCCGTGGAGGTGCCGAGGATGGTTCCCCCGGACGGGGGCCGGTCATTCCAGTCGAGCGTGGAGGGGCGCCACGTCGGCGACGCCATGTCGTCCGCCACCGGATACACGGTGAACCCTCCTCTGGTCTCGGTCGATGCCGGCGTGACCACCAACGTGACCGAGGTCACGGTGGCCCCGGTGGGGATGCCGCTGGTGTCGAAGCTCACATAGGTCCGGTAGGACGACGACGAGGCGTCCAGGGTGGCGAACCCGCGGAAGTTGGTCGTGGGCGCGCCCTTCGACACGAACCCGACGGTGTCGGAGTATTGGTGCAGGTGGAAGTGATAGGTCACCACGAGCGCAGGCGGAGCCCACTGCCCGCCGATGCCGGCGAGGCGTGGGGTCACGCCCGGCGTGCTGTAGGTCACGCCGAACGCCGTGACGGCCCCCGGCCCGGTGGCGATGTCGGCTCCGGTGAGGGCGGCGCTCGTCATCACGTCCGTGTCAGTCGGGGTGCCGGTCGTACCGATGACCGTGGGACTCCACGTGGGCTGATTTGCCCAGGTCACGGTGTCGTAAGCGTAGGAACCCTCGTTGTGGATCTTGAAGGCACCCGACGGTTCGGTCACATCCGGGGTCAGATAGAGCGTGGCCGTGTCGATGACCGCTCCAGGTGGAATGGACGATGTATCGAACTGGAGGAGGCCGCGGTATGAGGTCGCCGATACCTCCGGGTCGACGTCACCATAATTGGCCGACTTCGCACCGGAGAAAATGAACGTTGAACTCGTCGCCGTGTTGTTGTCCCCATAGGTATCCGCACCCGCCGCGGGTGCGCCGACCGACAACAAGCAACCGAGGGAAGTTGCCACGGAAATGAACGCAACCAGGAGCGTTCGGCTGATGATGTTCACGGGAACCCCCCTCGATCGGGCCGCTTCCTTTGCACACTCTACGTCGGATCGATATTTCCTGCCCGGGCGACGAGTCCGGCCGATGATTCACGTCCAGCGGCCGCCCCCTCATGTGCCAGAAGGCCACGGTTGACAACCGTTCCGATCGCGGCGATCCCGACCCGTGACGTCCGGAGTGGACGGAACATTGACGCCGGCATTCTGCCCGGGTGGATCTGGGTCGATCCATGGGGACCCGACGGCCTCGGACCGGGATCGGTGGAGTCCCGGGACGTGGACCGTCCGGCGCGGTGCTCTCCCACCCCCGGGCCGGAGGAGCTCGTCACGGCGGCGCAGAGGGGAAGCATCCGACGCGTATTCATGGTCACTCGTCAAATGTGAAGATTCCGTGCGGATTACTGGCTCGAGCCATCGGAACCCTTGTATCTGGAGGCCAATTTCGTTACAGTGACATCGTCGTCCGGGGTGCGTCTGGGGGCTGGGGGAATCAACGAAACAACCACGCTTGGCCGCGGTTTCGTTCGGTACGGCAATGTAGGGGGACGCCCGTCTCCTGAAGCTTGTCCCGCACTCGTGCGGGTTACCCAAAAGGAGCAACAACAACGATGCTGCGAAAGATGCTTTTGATCGCTTCTGCGATCGCAATTCCTCTGGGGGCGATCGGTGTGACTGCGGTCACCTCCGTCGCGCAGTCCGGAACCGCCGGTGCCACTGCATTGGCCATCACCTGCAAGGCCACCAGCGGAACCGTCGACTTCGCGACTCCCGGGCTGTCCTCGAACGGCTCGTTCGAATCGGCGTCCACGTCGACGACGACGAGCACCACGGTCAAGTACAACTGCGGGTCCGCCGGCACGGGCAAGGAGAATCCCATCAACATCACGACGCCCAGCACCGCCTGCACCGGCACGAACACGCCGGTGACGGGTTGCTCGACCGGCCAGTACAACTACGACTCCGTGGGCGGCTTCGCCTCGTCGGCGACGACGCTGTGGTCGGAGGTCGGGACGTTGAAGATCAAGGTGGGCGCTACCAGCTACACCGAGACCCTCACGGCGTCGTCGGCCGCCCTCACGTGTGCCAGTGGTGAGGCCGGGTTCAATCTCAAGGGCAAGCTGACGGCTCCCGCCGCCCATGCCGGTGAGACGATGAAGCTGACCGCCTGCCTGGGAACGGACACCGGTCCCGGCACGACCGGAAACTTCGTCAACGACCTCGGTGCGCCGGGCGTCACCATCGCCACGGCGGCCCTCGCCACCGACACCAAGGTGAAGATCCAGTAGCTCGGAGAGCTGCAGGTACGAGCAGCACCTCCGGGTGCGGCGGCCACCGGTTCCGGTGACCGGCTCGGAGAAAGGGACGGAGCTCCGGCTCCGTCCCTTTCTCGCGCCTGGCCATCCCTGGCAACGGGCCCCAGGGCCCCAGTGCCACCGGACGAGTCGCGGCGTGTCCGGTGTCGCGCCGCGCCCGATTCCGGACGGCTCCACGTTCGAGTTCGGCTCCGGAGTCCCAGGTCAGACCCCAGATCCTCTCCGCCTCCAGGATCGGTGGGCCAACTTGGTCAGTCACTCATTAATTCTGAGGATTTCCTGGAGGCGCCCGTTCCGGGCCCCCGGGAACCTTGTAATGGGAGGTGCAGTTCGCTACGGTGCCACCGTCGACCGAAGTTCGCGTGGGGGCTGGGGGGATCGGCGAACCGTCCACATTCGACCGTGGATTCGTTCGGTACGGCAACGTCGGGGGGCGCCCGTCACCTGACACCTGTCCTGCACACGTGCGGGTGAACGAAAGGGAGCACTACCAAGATGCTGCGAAAGATGCTGTTGATCGCCTCTGCGGTCGCAATTCCGATGGGGGCGTTCGGGGTCACCGCGGTCACCTCCGTCGCACAGTCCGGAACCGCCGGGGCGACCGCCTTGGCCATCACCTGCAAGGTCACCACCGGAGCCCTCGACTTCGCGACTCCCGGACTGTCCTCGGGCGGTTCGTTCGAATCATCGCCCTCGTCGACGGCGAGCACCACCACGATCAAGTACAACTGCGCGTCCGCCGGCACGGGCACGACCAAGCCCAGCTCCATCCTCTCCGCCAGCACCGCCTGCACCGGGACGAACACACCGGTGGCGGGATGCACTGCCGGACAGTACAACTACGACAACGAGGGCACCTTCGCCGCGGGGGCCACGACGCTGTGGTCGAGGATCGGATCGTTGAAGATCAAGGTCGGCTCCACCAGTTACACGGTGCAACTCACAGCTTCGAACCGAGCACTCACCTGTGCCTCGGGTGAAGCCGGGTTCAACATCAAGGGCAAGCTGACCGCTCCTGCCGCCCATGCGGGTGAGGCCGTCAAGGACACCGTGTGCCTCGGAGGGGACTCCGGACCCGGCACGACCGGAAACTTCGTGACCGACTTCACCACGCCCGGAGTCACCATCGCCACGGCGACCATCGCCACCGACAGCAAGTTGAAGATCTCCTGACCCGGGGATCTGCATGCGTGCGTAGCACCTGAGGGTGCGACGGCCACCGGTTGCGGTGACCGGCTAGGAGAAAGGGACGGGGCTTCGGCTCCGTCCCTTTCTCGCGTGTGCGCATCACTGCGACTCAGGGACTGCCGATCTCCGGGACAAACGACGGCCCGTCGCCCCGGGACAAACG
>CAZULR010000096.1:0-8451 GCA_964621235.1 uncultured Acidimicrobiaceae bacterium | reverse complement strand
CGAACGAGGCACCGGCCAGGTTGCCGAAGGCGTAGTGGGGGAACCGGGCCGTCCCGCCGGTGACGGGGAAGAGTCCCCCGAGCTCGGCGTGCACCAGTGCGAGCAGGATCACCGCCACCGAGCCGATGAGCCAGGCGATGACGGCGGCGGGACCGCCGATCGTCGACACGAAGAGGGCGCCGAACAGCCAGCCCGAGCCGATGATGGAGCCCTCGGAGGTGAACAGGAGTCCGAGGAAGCTGGCCTCGCGCTTCAGGCCGTCGGACCTCGCTGGGGCGGCGCTCGTCTGCGGCGCATCGTCCGGCACGTCGGCTCCTCGTCCTGGCTCGCGTCCGTCCCGGGCGACGGACTGGTACACCATGATGCGCGATTTCGGCGGTGCATCGGCGGATCCCGTACGCCGCGATCCTGCGCCCGCCCGGCGGTAGGTTGGCCCGGATCGGGCCGGCGAGCGACGTCCGGTCCGGGCCGGGCCCACCGAGGGAGCCAACGATGAACATCTCGATCGTCTCAGGCTGGCTGCCTGTCGTGGTCGAGTGCATCGCGGTCGCGGTCCTGGCGCTGTCCATCGACTGGCGCGGTGGCGGCTGGCGCCCGCAGCTGGGCATCGGCATCCCGGTGGCCGTGGTGGCGTCGGTCACCACCGGAGTCATCCTGTGGCTGACCTCGCAGGTGTCGGGCGGAACGCCCTGGTGGCCTCTGTTGTGGGGCGCGCTCCTGCTCCTGGCGGTGGTGGTCTCGGTGGTGGGTTGGTCGACGGCGGGACGTGGGCGTCGCACGGCCTCCGTCGCCGCCGTCGTGTTGATGGCGGTGGTCACCCTGGGCGCGGTGAACGCCCGGACGGATACCTTCCCGACGGTGGATCGGCTGATCACCGACCAGCCCGAGCACCTGGTCGATCTGCCCGCCGTCGCCGACCTGCGGGCCGAGGTGGCCCGGACCGGGGTCCTCCCGAAGAACGGTGTGGTGGTCGAGGTGACCATTCCTCCGACCGTCTCCCACTTCACCACCCGGCCGGCCTACGTCTACCTGCCCCCGGCCTGGTTCGCCCGCGTGACTCCCCAGCTCCCGACCCTCGTGCTGCTGCCCGGTGAGCCGGGTGGCGCCTCCGACTGGTCGCGGGACGGGAACGCCGACACCACGGCGGACGCGTTCGCCGCCGCGCACCACGGTCGTGCGCCCATCATCGTCATGCCGGATCCGAACGGGCTCCGCACCGACGACACCGAGTGCGTCAACTCGCAGTTCGGGAACGCCGAGACCTACCTGGCCGTCGACGTCCCCGCATTCGCCCGGGCCGACCTGCATGCATCGGACGCGCCGGGCTCACTGGCGATCGGTGGGCTCTCCGCCGGTGCCACCTGCTCGGTCGTACTCGCCCTGGTCCACCCCACCGTCTATCCCACGTTCGCCTCGTTCAGCGGATTCCTGGCGCCGCAGTACCAGGAGACGGACCAGGCCCAGACGATCAAGATCCTCTTCGGTGGATCGACCGAGGCGTTCGACCAGCACGATCCGCTGCGCCTCCTCACCCGTGGCGACTACCACGGCTCGGCCGGGTGGTTCGAGGTGGGCAACCAGGACGCTGAGCCCCTGGCCGCGGCCCACGAGCTCCAGCCTGCCGCGGCCGAGGCCGGTGTCACCACCTGCCTGGCCGTGCGGGACGGTGGTCACGACTTCGACCTGTGGAGCCAGGCGCTGTCGGACGCGTTCCCCTGGATCTCGTGGCGACTGGGACTCATCGACGAGCCGGAACACGTACCCGCGACGTGTGTGTCGCCGTGAGCGGGCGCGGTGGTTTCCCCATGGGTCCGGTGTCCCGGTGATCGCCGTCTGCTTCGCCCTGTTGGGTGCGTTCAGCCAGGCGCTGGCGTCGGTCCTGCACCGCATGACCAACGCCGCCGGCGAGGAGGAGAAGCGCTCGCTGGCCCAGACGATCGGTCATCTGATCCGTCAGCCCCGCTGGCTGCTCGGCATGGTGGCCATGGGTGGGACGTTCGTGTTCACCGCCCTCGCCCTGTACTTCGGCACCCTGGCCACCGTGCAGCCCATCCTGGTCACCGAGCTGATCTTCACCCTGGCGCTCCGGGCCTTCTGGCTCCACGACACCATCCCGGGTCGCACGTGGGGAGCCGCGGGCATCCTGTGCGCCGGTCTGTTCGGCTTCCTCATGGTGGCCCGGCCCCAGGAGGGACACGGGAGCCCGTCCCCGACGGCCTGGGTCGTGGCGTTGACGACCCGTGGTGTGGCGATCGTCGTCCTGGTGCTGCTCAGCCGGTGGGGATCCCCGGCGCGCAAGGCGGCGCTGCTCGGTGCTGCGGCCGGGATGATGTGGGCGATCGACGCGGCATTCGTGAAGTCGGCCACGGATGCACTGGCGGCGGACGGATGGATCGGGATGTTCGCCCACTGGTCGATCTACGCGGTCGTGGTCAGCGGCGTGGCCGGCACCTTCCTGCTCGAGGCGGCGTTCGCCGCCGGACCGCTGTCGGCGTCGCAGTCGACCCTGCTCATCGTGGACCCGCTGGCCAGTATCGCCATGGGTGTCGAACTGTTCGGCGAGCAGTTGGCGTCGTCTCCGGTGGCCATCACCTTCCAGGTGGTGTTCCTCTTGGTCATGTTCACCGGGGTGGTGCTGCTGTCGCGCTGGGCACCACCGGTCATGGAGGCACACGTCAAACGCTCGCCGCGGACCGTGCCCGTGGGGGAGCCGTCGCCACCGGGGGCTGGACCCCTCGACGGGGGCGCCCTGCCTACGGACCCCGCGACGTGATCTTGGTGCGCCCCCCCGGACTCGAACCCAGGAACCTGCAGATTAAGAATCTGCTGCTCTACCGTTGAGCTAGGGGCGCAGCGGAAGCATACGGTGGTCGCCGATCGCTGGCAATGACGAGTGGCCGGCATGGACGACCCGCCGGGTCAGGGCACCGGTGGGCGGCAACGGGCCGGGACCGAGTCCGGAGCCGGGGTGAGCCCGAGTTTCCACGACAGCCAGGGGAGCGAGTCCTTGAAGGCGGCCGCCCAGAACGCGAACGAGTGGTCGCCCGGTGGGGTCGACAGGCAGACCTGGGTGAGGCCGGCGCTGTCCGCCAGGTGGGCCAGCTGACGGGCGTCCTCCACGGGCGGGCTGTCCTGGGCCCCCGCGGTGAACCATGCGGACAGCCCCGGGAACCGCCCCCCGGTGAGGAGATGGATCGGATCGTGGGCGAGGTAGTCGGCACGGGAGTTGCCGTAGAGGTCGACGATGGTCTGCGCGGCGTCGTCGTTCAGATACGTGGGGTCGGAATAGCCCGAGTAGCTGGCGAACGTGTTGAAGACACCCGGGTTCCGGAGCGCCAGCATGGTGGCGCAGGTCCCCCCGTCCGACAGCCCGGCGACGGCCAGGTGCCCCCGGCCGGTGGCGGCATTGAAGCTGGCGGCCATGAACGCCGGTACGTCTTTGACCAGATAGGTCTCGGCCGCACCGTACTTGGAGTTCGAGCACTCGGTGTCCTGGGCGTTGCCGTTGTTGTCGGGTATCACGAGGATCGGGGCCTTGCCCCCGTGGGCCAGGGCGAAGGCCGTCGAGGTGGAATCGGCGTAGCCGGCCCGGGTCCAGTCCGACGGTTCGCCGGGGATGCCGGCGATCAGCTCGATCACCGGCAGCACCGGTGTCGGGCTGGCGAACCACCCGGGTGGCAGGTAGACGAACGCGGGACCGGTGTCGAAGTGGGACGACGTCGCCGGGATCTGCACGGCGATCGTGCTCCCGTGGTCGGGGAGCTTGCCCGTGCGACGCACGTCGGCCCGGATGGCGGCGAGTTCGGGCAGGTTCGTGAAGTGGGCGGCGTCCTTCCCGAACAGGCGCTCGAGGGTCGGGTAGTAGTCGTAGGTCTGGTTGATCGCGGTGAACGCCGCCAGGACACAGAACACGATGGCGAAGCACGACGCGGTGCGCAGCGCCCAGTGGGCCCGGAACCAACCCATGAACGCGACGATCAGCGAGATCCAGATGAGCCACGCCCACAGATAGAACCTCATCGGGAACTGGTCGGGCACCAGGTTGAACACCACGATGACCAGCGCCGTGAGGAGGGTGAGCACGAAGCTCGCCGGGATGCCGACGATCAGCTGGTAGCGCCAGGCGCCGTCCCGCCAGCCGATCGCCGCCACGGCGGAGACGATCGCCACGATGACGATCGTGGTGGGGAACCATCCGGTGATGAGGTCGAGGCTGATGGCGGCGGTCAGGGTAGCCATGAGTCCGAGCGCTTAAGATGCGGGAGGGGTCCGGGGGAACCGGCTCTGTGCGTTCAGCCCGCCGAGGGAGAAGCTGTGAGTGTGACGACTGAGTCCGACCCGGACGGTGTGGCCGTCGACGAGGTCACCGCGGCCCGTACGGCCGACCTGTTGAGCTCCGAGCGGCGCAAGAAGCGCGAGGTGCTGGCCGAGCAGGGTATCGACCCCTACCCGTTCCGGTTCGATCGGACGGCTGTCGCTGCCGAGTTGCACGAGCGCCATGACGGTCTTGATCCTGACACCCGCACGGGTGAAATAGTGCGATTGGCCGGTCGCATCACTTCGTTGCGCGGCCACGGCAAGCTCTCGTTCGCCACCGTGCAGGACGTGAGCGGCTCCATCCAGTTGCTGATGCAGGCCTCGGTCCTGTCCGCGGGTGCGGCCACGGTGCTCGGCCAGCTGGACCTCGGGGACTGGATCGGCGCCGAAGGTGAAGTGGTGACCAGTCGGCGTGGCGAGCTGTCCGTCGACGTCACCGAACTCCACCTGCTGTCCAAGTCGCTGCGCCCGTTGCCGGACAAGTGGCACGGACTGTCCGCCACCGACACCCGGTACCGGCAACGGGAGATCGACCTCCTGGCCAATCCGGACAGTCGACGCGTCTTCGACATCCGGTTCCGTACCATCGCCGCCCTGCGCGCGCTGCTGGCCGCCGACGGGTTCATCGAGGTCGACACCCCGATCCTGCAGCCGCAGGCCGGTGGCGCGCTGGCCCGGCCGTTCCTCACCCATGCCAACGCCCTCGACATCGACCTGAGCCTGCGGATCGCCCCGGAGCTCTACCTGAAGCGCCTGGTGGTCGGCGGCTACGAGCGGGTCTTCGAGATCGCCCGGAACTTCCGCAACGAGGGGATCGACACCCGGCACAGCCCCGAGTTCACCGCGCTCGAGGCCTACCGGGCCTTCGGCGACGTGACCGACGCCATGGACCTGAGCGAACGCCTGATCGTGGTGGCGGCCGAGCAGGCGACGGGACGCCTCACCTTCACGGTGGGCGGCCGGGACATCGACCTCACGCCACCGTGGCCCCGACGTGACCTGCTCGACTGGTTGGAGGAGGTGGTGGGCCGCCGGCTCCACCCGACCGACCCGGTGGAGGACGTCCGCGCCGTGTGCGACGAGCATGGTGTCGATCACACTCCCGAGTGGGGATCCGGCAAGCTGATCTTCGAGCTGTACGACACTGTCCTGCTCCCGTTGACGGTCGACCCGGTGTTCGTCACCGGGTTCCCGGTCGAGGTCTCGCCGCTGGCTCGTCACACCCGTGACGACCCGACGATGGCCGACCGCTTCGAATTGTGCATCGATGCCAAGGAATTCGCCAACGGATACAGCGAGCTCAACATCCCCGAGGAGCAACAGGACCGGTTCCGACACGAGGCGGAGGCCGTGGCCCAGGGTGACCTCGAGGCGCATCCGGCCGATCAGGCCTTCGTGCGGGCGCTCGAGTACGGGTTGCCCCCCACGGCCGGGCTCGGAATCGGCGTCGACCGCCTGGTGATGCTGCTGGCCGAGGTCGAGGCCATCCGGGACGTGATCCTGTTCCCCATGCTGCGTCCCGAGGCCGCCAGTTGACCACTCCGCCCGAGGCTCCGGTCGCCGTCGACGAACACGTGGACGCGGTGCCGGGTGGACCTCCCGTGGTACCGCCGGGTGGGAACGGGACCGGAGGGGTGCCCGGGCGGCTGCCGCCGGAGGCGCCGTACCGCATCGAGGAGCGTATCGAGGTCGAGCTCCCGACCGGCGGCCGGATGGTCGTCGTGAGTGACCTCCACCTCCCGCCGGTGGCCACCGACCGGTCGACGGCCGTGGCCGACGAACTGGCCGACCTGCTCGACGGGTGGTCGGGCCCGGGGCTGTTCGTCATCGCCGGCGACGGTTTCGAGCTGCTGGCCGGTCCACCCGACATGGACGCCATCCTCGACAGCCACGCGCGCCTGACCGAGGCGGCCTGCCGGTTCGCCGCGCAGGAGGGACGGCGCATCGTGGTCCTGTCCGGCAACCACGACGGCCAGCTGGCGTGGGACGCCGGTCTGACCGATGTGCTGACCGGACGGTTCGGCGTGGACGGCCAGGCTCTGATCTGCGACGTCCGGTGCGCCACCGACGCGGGTCCCCAGGTCGTCCGGGTCGTCCACGGCAATCAGGTCGACCCGTTCAACACGTTCGAGGACCCCTGGTCCCCGGTCGACACGCCCTTCGGTCACCACGTGGTCCGCGACCTGCTGCCCGAGCTCGAGTCACGCCAGGGACCAGGGTCGCTGCTCGAAGGGGTCCAGTGGCTGGACGGCGACATCGGCGGCTTCATCGGCTCACGGCTCTTCTACCGGAAGATCGTCGGCAAGCTGTGGCTGGTGGTCGTCCCCTTCGTGGCCATCCTGCTGTTGCGGCTGCTCACCTTCCTCCCCGGGGTGGGTGGGCTGCTCCACCACCACGCGGCGAGGTGGCTGCTTGGGTTCGGCCTCCTGGTCGTTTTCATGATCGTCGTGGCCGGGGTGGCCGCCGCCGCCACCCTGCTGCGGGTCAACCGGGCCCTGGCCGAGACGGCGGTCAGCGCCCGCTCGGATCCGGCAAGCCACAACGCTCCGGCACGCGCCGACGCGGCCCGTCTCGTCACCCTGGGGTTCGCCGGCGTCATCTCGGGGCACACCCACGAGCCGGAGCTGTCGGTCGTCGGGCAGGGCTTCTACGCCAACTCGGGCAGCGGCACCACGTCGGTGGTCGAGCGGCGGTCCCGCCTGCGACTCCCCCAGCCCTACGTACCGATCGACCGGTTCTCCTACGTGGAGGTGACCGCCGGGCAGGTCCTCGAGGTGGCCGTGTGGGTCCGCGAGGTCCCCCACCGCAGCACCGTCCTCCTCGAGCGCCTGGCCCTGGCCCGCCGTGGCCCGGACCTGACCACCACCACCAGGGTGGCGACCCTGCCGAACGGACCGACCTGGCCGATCGACCAGTCGGTCCTCGTGCGGTGGATCCGTCGTCGGTGGGTGCGCCGCGTGGGTGCTGGTGTGCTGTTGGCGTCGGGTGCCCTCAACGTGGTGTTCGCCCTGCTCTGGAGGGTCCGCGGGACCCGCCCTGTCGACCACTGGCTGCTGTTCGGGATCCACCCCCTGTCGGTGACCGAGGCGGTCGTGGCCGGCCTCGCCCTGGTGGGTCTGGCGCGCGGGCTCCGCCACGGTCTGCGACCGGTGTGGATCGCCACACTGGTGGTCGTGCTCGCCACCACGTTGGACCGGATCGCCCAGGGTCGGCCTCCCCAGGGATCGGTCGTCGCCCTCGTCTTCAGCCTGTGGCTGCTGGTGGAACACCGGCACTTCCGGGTCCGCCCCACCGGGGTGAGCCGGCTCTTCATCGTCGTGGCCTCCGTGGGGCTCGTGGTGATCGCCGGCGCGGCCGGGGTGGGCAGTCTCTTCCACCACCGCAACCACCAGGTCCAGGTGGTCTTCCTCATCGTCGTGGCGACGGTGGTCCTCCTGGCGCTGGTGGTGCGCCCCAACCGCGAGTCCCGTCGCACCGGGACGGCCCGCCAGGAGGCCTTCGAGCGGGCCCGGGCCATCATCGAGGCCCACGGCGGGGACACACTCGACTACTTCGCACTACGGGACGACAAGTCCTGGTTCTTCACCGGTGACTCGTTGGTGGCCTACTCGGTCATCAACGGGGTGATGCTGGTGTCGCCGGATCCCATCGGCCCGCCCTCCGACCGCGCCGAGGTCTGGTCGGACGTCATGGACTTCGCCGAGGGGAACAATTGGTCCCCCGCGGTACTGGCCGCATCGCAGGGCTGGCTGGGTATCTACCGGGCCGCCGGCCTGGTCGACCACTACATCGGCGACGAGGCGATCGTCGACTGCTCGACCTTCACCCTCAAGGGGAAGTCGATGAAGTCACTCCGAGGCGCCTACAACCGGGTCCGCAAGGAAGGGTGCCGGGTCGAGTGCTACCTCTCCCTGGCCGCGGTGTCGCCCGAGGTGCGCGAGCAGCTGCTCGAACTCATGACCGAGACCCGGCAGGGGGAGGCCGAGCGCGGTTACTCGATGACACTGAGCCGGATCTTCGACCCACGGGACGACGGACTGCTGCTGGCGGTGTGCTTCGGCGCCGACGGTCGACCGCTCGCCTTCAACCAGTACGTCCCGGCCAGTGAGGTCAACGGGTTCTCGCTCGACCTCA
>CAZULR010000095.1:0-8523 GCA_964621235.1 uncultured Acidimicrobiaceae bacterium | reverse complement strand
GACAGTGCAGGGTCAGGACCGAGGTGTGCGGAGCCATGGGCTCATGCTAAACGGCGGTACAGGCCGATGACGGCGGGTCCGGCCGCCGTCCCGCGGGTGGCGCCGGCGGACGGCGGACGCCCTGGCCGGAGAGCGTGTGCACTCTCGGACCAGGGCGTCCACTGCGTGGGCCGGGAAGGATTCGAACCTTCGAAGGCAGAACCGGCAGATTTACAGTCTGCTCCCTTTGGCCGCTCGGGCACCGACCCGCAGGCGGGCAAGGTTACCGCTTCGCGCGGCGCTACTGTTTCGCCATGCCCACCTTCGACGTCGTCTCCGAAGTCGACATGCAGGAAGTCCGCAACGCGGTCGACCAGGCCAACCGCGAGGCCACGACGCGGTTCGACTTCAAGGGCACGGACTCCGCCATCGAGCTCAACGACAAGGAGCTCCTCCTCACGTCCTCGACGGAGGACCGCCTACGCGCCCTCTACGGGGTGCTGCAGGAGAAGCTGGTGAAGCGCGAGGTCTCGCTCAAGTCCTTCGACGTGGGCAAGATCGAGGAGGCATCGAAGGGAACGGCCCGTCAGCGGCTCGGCATCCAGGCCGGCATCTCATCGGACCACGCCAAGAAGATCAACCGCTTCGTCAAGGACCTCAACCTGAAGGGCGTGTCGTCCCAGACCCAGGGGGACCAGCTCCGGGTGACGGGCAAGAAGCGCGACGACCTCCAGGCGGTGATCTCCGCCCTGAAGGCCGAGGACTTCGGGATCCCGCTGCAGTTCAACAACTTCCGCGACTGACGGGCGGCCCCATCGCCCCGCCCGTCCGCCATCGGGACCGGCCACGGCATACTCGGGTGATGGACTCCCCGCGCAGCGCCCTGATCACCGGTGGATCGACGGGCCTCGGCCTCGCCACCGCCCATCACCTGGCCGGCCTCGGCCTCGGGGTGACCGTCACCGGTCGCACCCCGGCCACCCTCGCCGCCGCGGTCGCCGAGCTGCGCGACGCGGACGCCGACGTCCTCGGCGTGGTGGCCGACGCCGCCGAGTGGCCCGACAACGAGCGGTCGGTGGCCGAGCACGTCGCCCACCACGGCGGGCTCGACGTCGTCGTGGCCAATGCCGGGTTCACCGCGGCGGGCGACCTCTCCGATGGCGAGCCGGACCAGTGGCGCTCGATGGTGCTGACCAACGTCCTCGGACCGGCGCTCCTGGTGCGTGCCGCGCTCCCCCACCTGACCACCCCCGGTGGCCAGGTCGTCCTGGTGGGCAGCGTCGCCGGACGGATCATCCGGCCCGGCAGCCTCTACGGCGCCACCAAGGCCGCGGTCGCCGCCCTGGCCGAGAACCTGCGACCGCAGCTCACGGCGGCCGGCCTCCGGGTCGCCCTGGTCGAACCGGGCATCACCGACACCCCGTTCTGGGGCGAGACCGGGGCCCCCGCGTTCGCCTTGGCGTCGACGGCGATCGCCGAGGCGGTGGGGTGGATCGTCAGCCAGCCGGCCGGCGTCGACGTCAACGAGTTGATGGTGCGCCCGGTCGGGCAGCCCATCTGAGGACCGGGCGGCCGGCCGCCCGGTCCGCCGTCACGAGGCGCGCCGGCGTGCCGCCTTCCACACCGAGGCGGCCAGCAGCAGGGACACGAGCACCGGGGCCAGGTACGCAGCCGCCGTGCGCAGTCCCGTGTGCGTGCACAGCAGCGCCAGGACCCCGAGGACGGCCACCGCACCGACGAACAGCTCCGGGGTGTCGCCGATGAGGAACTCCCACCAGAAGTGTCCGAAGGCGGCCAGCCAGCGCAGTGCGGTGGGTCGTCCGTCGCGGTCGGCGTCAGCCATTGGCGGCCTCCGGCGCGGGGATCGGGCCGGCGGCGGGGCGGCCCGCGGTCCGCTTCAGTGCCTCCACCAGCAGCCAGGCCACCAGGCCGTAGCAGGCCACCAGCACCGGGATGGCCAGGTCGGACCCGGGCCAGGTGACGTGGACCCCCTCCGCCGACCAGAAGGTGCCGAAGCTGACCAGCATCAGTCCGACCCCCATCTTCATGGCGTTCTCGGGGACCCCCGACAGCTGCCGGTGGACGACCAGTCCGACGAGGCCGACGACCACGGCGGCCGCCGCGGCCGCGGCCGAGGCCAGCCCCAGTCGGCTCGGGTGGGACGTGCTGCCCAGGGTGATGACGATCACCACGACCTCGAGCCCCTCGAGGAAGACACCCTTGAAGGCCACGGTGAAGGCGGTGGCGTCACGTCCCGTGGTCGGGGGCGACGCCGAGAGTTCCGCCACCTGCTCGGCGAAGATGGCGTCCTCGTCGTGCTTCGCCTTGAGCCCGGCCGCCCGCAGGACGGCTTTGCGGAGCCACTGCAGACCGAACACCAGGAGGAGGCCGCCGACCACCAGGCGGAGGAACGACAGGGGCACCCAGTGCACGAGGGGTGGGCCCACCACCACGACCAGTGCGGCCAGAACGGCCACCGCCACCGCCACCCCCTCGAGCGCGGACCTCCACCCACGCGTGACGCCCACCGCCAGGACGATGGTGAGCGCCTCCACCATCTCGACGGCGCTGGCCAGGAAGACCGCGGTCACCAGCACGAGCGCCCCGGTGGGCGCCGAGGTGGCCAGGAGCGTCACCGGACGCCCGGGTCAGGCGGCCTCGACGAGCTCGTCGAGCTCCTCGAGGGGGTGCACCTTGAAGATCCGGTTGAACACCAGGTACTTGGCCACCCAGAAGACGGCGAACGAGGTGACATTGGCCACCTCGACGAGGACCGTCTGCTCGAAGTGGCTCAGTCCGTAGTGCGTGCCGATGTGCTTGGCGATCGAGGCGCCGATGATGGAGAAGGTGACCCCGAGGGCGGACATCGTCCAGAACGGGATGATCTCCTTCACCAGATGCGATCGCCCCTTCTTCCCCCACACCCAGCTGCGCGTGAGGAAGTACGACGGGATGCTGGCCACGACGTTGGCGAAGACCGTGCTGCCCACCTCTCCCCAGATGTGGAACACACCGAACACCAGGCCGAGGACGGCGAAGGAGACGGCCGTCGAGATCACCGAGACCATCGTGTAGCGGATGAGCTGCTTGGCCTCAGGCGTGTCCCGCTTCTCCCACAGGTGAACGACCCGCTGGGGGAAGCTGACTCGCTCGGTTGTGGTCGGCATCGGGATCACTCTAGTCGTCATGGATCCGTAACATTGGGGCGCGGCGGGCGACTCCCGCCGGCACCACCGGATCCGTCAGACGGTCAGGGCATTGGCCCTGGCCACCCCGCCGAACCAGGCGGCGCTGGGCTTGGGCGAACGCACGAAGCTCTCCCGGTCGACGGCCACGAGGCCGAAGGTGGGCCCATAGCCGAGAACCCACTCGAAGTTGTCCAGCAGGCTCCAGTAGAAGTAGCCGCGCACGTCGATGCCGTCGTCGAGGCAGCCGCGCACCCCGGCCAGCGCCCGGGTCACGTAGTCGATGCGCAGGGTGTCGTCGTCGATGCCGATGCCGTTCTCGGTGACGTACACCGGCAGGCCGCCGGTCACCTCGGTGGCCCGCCGGATGGTGGCGCCCAGCGAGTCGGGCCACACCTCGTAGCCCATCTGCGTGGTGCCGACGCCGTCCTCGGCCCCGAGTGCGCCCTCGGGGCCCACCCGCATGCGGGTGTACGTCTGGACGCCCACGAAGTCGTCGCCGCCCAGGGCCTCCAGGAACACGTCCTCGCTGGGCTCGCGCAGGCGCTTCACCCACGCCTCGCCACCGGGCTGGAGCTGGTAGTCGGTCATCGACACCGTGATCCCCACCGGGAAGTCGCCGGGGCCGGATCGGATGGCCTCGACCGCTTTGCGATGGCCCGAGACCATGGCCGCATTGACGACGTCACGGCGGGTGCGGTCCTTGACGCGGGGCGGGAACAGGCCGAGGCGCCATCCCATGGTGGCCACGACGTTGGGCTCGTTGATGGTGCAGGCGATCCCGATGAGGTCGCCCAGATGGGCGGTCACCCTCTCGCAGTAACGGGCGAACCGGTCGGGGGCGTGCAGCGCCTCCCACGCGCCGGCGGTCGCCAACCACCGGGGGTGGGTGAAGTGGTGGAACGTGACGACGGGCAGGACGCCGGCCTCGCGGCACGTGCCGGCCATGCGACGGTAGTGGTCGAGGGCGACCCGCGAGAACTCCCCCTCCTCGGGCTCGATCCGGCTCCACTCGACCGAGAAGCGGTAGGCGCCGAGTCCGAGGTCGGCGACGAGGGCGATGTCCTCGGGGTAGCGGTTGAACGAGTCGCAGGCGTCGCCGCTGACGTCCGCGCAGCCCGACGTCGGGTCGTGCTCCATGGCCCACCAGTCGTTGTTGACGTTGCCGCCCTCGATCTGGTGGGCGGCGGTGGCGGTCCCCCAGAGGAACCGGTCGGGGAAGGGCAGCTCGGGCACGGCGCCCACCGTAGCGGCGCGTCGCGGTGACGTCAGGCCCGCGCGCGGGCTCCGGCCGTCCGCGGCCCGAGCGCGACCTGACAGGATGATGGTCGTGAGCGACGCACTCGACCTCCTGGTGGCACTCCTCGACCTCGAGCCCATCGAGGTCAACATCTTCCGCGGGTCCAACCCCAACGAGGAGCGCCAGCGGATCTTCGGCGGCCAGGTCGCGGCACAGGCGCTGATGGCCGCCGGGCGCACCGTCGAGATCGGCCGACCCCATTCGCTGCACGCCTACTTCCTGCGGCCGGGCGACCCCAACGTGCCCGTCCTCTACGAGGTCGACCGGATCCGGGACGGACGGAGCTTCACGACCCGTCGGGTGGTGGCCATCCAGCACGGCCGGGCCATCTTCCACCTGTCGGCGTCGTTCCACGTGGACGAGCCCGGGTTGAGCTTCCAGATCCCGATGCCGGAGGTTCCCGACCCCGAGACGCTCCCGACCATGCGTGAGCAGCTCGAGCCCTACAAGGACAAGGTCGGCGACTGGTACGACAAGGAGCACCCGATCGACCAGCGCCACATCGGGGCCCTACCCTGGATGCACCGCGCCGTCCAGGAGCCCCGCCAGCAGCTCTGGCTGCGGGCCGACGGCACGCTGCCGGACGATCCGCTGCTCCACACCTGCATCGCCACCTACGCGTCCGACATGTACCTGTTCGACACCATGCTCGCCCCCCACGACGTGGGATGGGACGACCCCGAGTTCATGGGTGCCAGCCTCGACCACTGCATGTGGTTCCACCGGCCGCTGCGGGCCGACGAGTGGCTCCTGTACGACATGGAGAGCCCGACGTCGTCAGGGGCCCGGGGCCTGGCCCGGGGCTTCATGTTCACTAGGGACGGGACACTGGCCGTGTCCATGGTCCAAGAGGGCCTGATGCGCCTCGTGGAGCGACCGGCCCGGACCTGAGGGGGACGGCCCGCGCGCCGGCTACCGGCGCTCGGCGATGGGCACGTAGTTCCGCTCGTCCTCGCCGATGTAGAGCTGGCGGGGCCGGGCGATCTTGGAGTCCTGGTTGAGCATCTCCTGCCAGTGGGCCAGCCACCCGGCGGTGCGGGGGATGGCGAACAGCACGGGGAACATCTCGAGCGGGAACCCCATGGCCTGGTAGATGAGGCCGGAGTAGAAGTCGACGTTCGGGTAGAGCTTCCGCGAGGTGAAGTACTCGTCAGACAGGGCGATCTCCTCGAGCTTGAGGGCGATGTCGAGGAGCGGGTTCTTGCCGGTGATGGAGAAGACCTCGTCGGCGGTGCGCTTGATGATCTTGGCCCGGGGGTCGTAGCTCTTGTAGACCCGGTGTCCGAAACCCTGGAGCCTCCCGCCCGCGCCGGACTTGACCGACTCGATGAACGGCTCGACGTTCTCGATCGAGCCGATGTCGGTCAGCATGCGGATGACCGCCTCGTTGGCGCCGCCGTGGCGGGGGCCGTAGAGGGCGGCGGCCGCGGCGGCCGTGGCCGAGTAGGGGTCGGCGTGGGAGGAGCCGACGACCCGCATGGCCGTCGTCGAGCAGTTCTGCTCGTGGTCGGCGTGGAGGATGAACAGCACGTCGAGCGCACGGGCCAGGACCGGGTCGGCCTCGAAGCGGGGCTCGGCGATCTTCCACATCATCGACAGGAAGTTCGAGGTGAAGGGGAGGGAGTTGTCCGGGTAGACGAACGGCATGCCGACGCTGAACCGGTGGGCGGCGGCGGCCAGGGTGGGCATCTTGGCGATCAGCCGGATGATCTGCTTGTCGCGCGAGTCGGGGTCGAAGATGTCCTTGGCGTCCAGGTAGAAGGTGGAGAGGGCGGCCACCGCCGACACCAGCATGCCCATCGGGTGGGCGTCGTAATGGAAGCCTTCCAGGAAGCGCTTGCGTACGTTTTCGTGGATGAAGGTGTGCAGGGTGATCTCGCGCTCCCACACCTCGAACTCGTCCGTCGTCGGGAGCTCGCCGTTGAGGAGCAGGTAGGCCACCTCGAGGAAGGTCGAGTCCTCGGCCAGCTGCTCGATCGGATAGCCGCGGTAGCGGAGGATGCCGGCGTCACCGTCGAGATAGGTGACGGAGCTCTCACAGGCCGCCGTGGCCGTGAGGCCCGGATCGTAGAACCAGACGCCGGGGAGGAGCTTGGAGAACTCGGCCGCCGACACGCCCCCGTTCTCCAAGGGGATCTCCAGGGACTGCCCCGTGCGGTTGTCAGTGATCGTGATGCTCTCGGCCACTCGCCTCTATCCCTCCATCGGGTCGGTCGTCCTCGTCCGACCCGATCCTAGATGCTGACCTGGGGACCCCGACCAACCGGGCCCCGGTCACGGCGTGGTCAGGGCGTGACGTAGACGAGGAACTGCTGGGTCGAGCCGGTGGTGTCGGTCTGTCCCGGAGGGAGCGACACCGCGACGGTCACCGTGTACCGGTGCCCGTCGGCCACGGGCAGGGGTGCCAGCACCGGCGACGTCGACGACCCGGACGACACGGCCACTACCGCCGCGCTGTGTCCACCCTGGGCGCCGGCCGGAGGGGCCGCCTCGCCGGGCGCGTCCGCCGGGACCACGCTGACCGACACACGGACCCCGAGCTCGGGCACGTTGCCGCAGTTGGTGACCGTGGCCGAGACGCCGAGGGTGCCCGTCGGCGGCACGACCGCAGGCGCCGCCGCCGGAACGGCCGACGTCGGGGTCGCGCACGAGGTCGACACCGACCCGATGCCGCCGCTGGGCACGGCCGGTGGGGTGATCCCCACCGAGGTGAGCACCAACCGGTGGAAGGCCACGAGCGAGGGAGCGGAGGCGAGCGCGCTGGCGGACGCCGCGAGGCGCGTACTGCCGAGCGGGGCCGTGGCCTCGGGCGCGGGCACCCAGACCGACGGCTGCAGCCGATGGGCGAGGTGGTGGGTGGCCGCCGTCCCCCGCACCGAGCGGAACAGGTCGTCGGCCTGCTCGAAGGTGCGTCCCTCGGCCGCCAGCTCGGTAGATGCCTGGATCGCGGAGATCTGCGTGGTCGGAGAGGCGGGAGCGGTGGTCGACGGTGCCCCGGCGATCGGCAGCGGCTGCATCCCGAGGAGTCGGTCGACGGTCGACCGGAGCGCCGCCGTGGCGGTCGCCCGGAGGACCATGACCTGGGTGAACCGTGACGCCAGATCGTCCTGGGGTGGCGGGGACGCCAGGTTCCCGGCCTGGACCGCCTGGTCGGCCGTGGCCCGTGCGGCGGAGTCGAGGCCCTGCTGGAGGATGCCGCGCGCCGTCGCCGGGACCGCAGTGTCAGGCAGGGAGGCCGCACCGGCCATCAGCGTGGCCAGCCCGGCGCCGGTGCGGGCCGAGGCCTGTCCGACCGGGTCGGCGAGGGCGACGAAGCCGGCCGTGGTCGAGTCGCGGTAGCCCTGGGACTGGGTGTGGATCGCCAGCAGTGACCCTCCCACCAGCACCAGGGTGATGGTGGCGGCGATGGCGATCAGCACCGACTGCCCGAGGCCGCGCGTGCGCGTGCGACGACGTCTGCGACTCGCTCTCGGCATCCCGACGACGATAGTGCCGCCCCGGGGCCGGGCCCCGGCGCCGACGGCCCCCGTCAGGTCCGCGGCAGGGCCACCCCGTCGGCCGGGGCCCCGTCCCCGACGCCCTCCTCGGTCCCCACGAGCTCGGGGGCCTGCAGCAGACGGGTGGCGGTGTCGACGGGTGACGGGCTCGTCGGCTCGCGCCCGCCCGTGCCCACCACCCCCATCTCCACGAACCGCCGCGCTGTCACGAGGACCCGGCCCTCGAGTGAGCCGACCGCCCGGTTGTAGGCCGTGACGGCCCCGCTCAGGTTGCGACCGACCGCCGCCATGTGCTCGCCGAGCACCGAGATCCGCTCGTAGAGCTGGGTGCCCAGCACCTGGACCTGTCGGGCGTTCTCGGTCAGCGACTCCTGCTGCCAGCCGTAGGCGACGGCCCGCAGCAGGGCGATCAGGGACGTCGGTGTGGCCAGTAGGACGTGGTTGGCCACGGCGTACTCCATGAGTCCGGGCTCGTGCTCCAGGGCGGCCGTCAGCAGCGGGTCGCCCGGGATGAAGGCGACGACGAACTCGGGTGACGGGTCGACGCGCTTCCAGTACTCCT
>CAZULR010000094.1:0-8549 GCA_964621235.1 uncultured Acidimicrobiaceae bacterium | reverse complement strand
CTCATCGGCCGGGGTGTGCTCAACCACGACCTGTGGTGGGACTGAGCCCGGTGGCTGCGGACACGCCGAAGGCGGCCGGGTCGGACACAGGGGCGGCCCCGCCGGCCCCGCCGGCCCCGCCGGCCTCGCCGGCCCCGGCCTCCTTCGCCGGCCTGGGCGCCTGGCCCGGGGTGCTGACGCGGCTGCTCGACGGCGTGTCGTTGTCGGCTGGCGAGGCGGAGTCCGTGCTCGCCGAGGTGCTGTCAGGAGAGGCCACGCCGGCCCAGATCGCCGGCCTGGCCGTGGCCCTGCGCAGCAAGGGCGAGTCCGTCGCCGAAATGACCGGGTTCGTCCGCGCCATGGTCGCCCACGCCGTCCCCCTGCCCCTTCCGGCCGGCACCGAGGTGGTCGACACTTGCGGCACCGGTGGCGACCGGCTGCGCTCGATCAACGTGTCGACCATCGCCTCGCTGGTGGTGGCGGCGTCGGGCGCCAAGGTGTGCAAGCACGGTGGTCGGGCGTCATCGTCCGCCGTCGGCGCAGCCGACGTGCTCGAGGCGCTCGGTGCCGTGGCCGACCTCGGCCCGGAGGGTGTGGCCCGCTCGATCGACGAGGTCGGGCTGGGCTTCTGCTTCGCACCGCGCTTCCACCCGGCGATGCGCTTCGCCGGGCCGGTCCGCAAGGAGCTCGGCATCCCCACGGTCTTCAATTTCCTCGGGCCCCTGGCAAATCCGGCCCGGGCCCGGTACCAGGTGATCGGCGTGTCCGACCCGGCGATGGCCGACAAGATGCTCGGCGTGCTGGCGGCCAACGGCACGCGTCGGGCCATGGTCGTCCACGGCGACGACGGGCTCGACGAGCTGTCCACCACCGGCCCGTCGACCGTGCACGAGCTCATCCGCACCCCCGACGGCCCGGATCCGGCCGGGGACGGCACCGTCTCGGTGGAGGTCTACCGCGTCGACCCGTCCGACCTCGGGCTGACGCGGGCATCCCTCGACGACCTGCGCGGAGGGGACGCCTCGGTCAACGCCGACGCCATCCGCCGCGTCGTGGCCGGCGACGCCTCGCCCCATCGGGACATCGCGTTGGTGAACACCGCCGCCGCCCTGGTCGTCGTCGGGCGGGCGCCCGACCTGTCCGCCGGCGTCGCCCTGGCCGCCGAGCAGATCGACTCGGGCCGGGCCGCCGCCGTGCTCGACGAGTTCATCCGGGTCACGAACGAGGCCTCGGCACTCGAGCCCGCCTGACCACTCGTCCTGATCCCCGGTCGGGGTCAGTCCGGTGGCGCGGTCCCCTTGCCTTGCGCGGGTCCATCGGCGGCGCCGCCGGTCGGATCGGCCACGCCGGCGCACAGCTCGCCCAGGGTCGGCACCCGGTCCGCCGGTTCGGAGACGCCGTGAACGCCGTCACAGGCCAGCACCCGGACCTTGTCGGCGTTGGCCCGTAGCCACTGCGCCACGATGAATCGCTCGTTGTCGTGGCCGTCCGCGGCTACGACAACGCCCGGGTCGGGGCCGCCACGGTGGACCGGTGGTCGGACCGATGCGTCGTCGAACAGCGTGCCGTTCTCCACCAGGAGCCCGTCATCGAGCTCGACGGCTCCCTCGCCCTCGACGTGCAGTACCAGCCGACCCGCCCGCCGCAGTGACTCGACCGACCGGTGGCGGACCACGAGATGGCGCAGCCGTTCGGCGTCGTCACGCACCCGGGCGGCGTCCTCGTAGCGCTGCAGCTGCGACAGCTCGACGACCCGTTCGGCGAACGGGAGGAGCAGCTCGACCGGGTCCCCGGCCAGATCCTCCGGCGTCCAGGTGCGCCTCCTCCGGCCCGGGCGTCTCCGCCCGGGGCGCGGCGACCCGGTGCCCACCGGCCCGGCCGACATCAGGGCGTGCCGCGGCGCCGTTCCCGGCAGGGCGTCCCGCGGTGCGGTTCCCGGATCCCGGCGTCTGACCTTGCCCTGTCGGTTGAACGGCGGCGCCCAGGACCGGATGAGCCGGCCCTCGAGCACCTCCGCGGTCAGTGGGCCCGGACAGACGCGATGGTGCACGGCGTCCATCTGACGGAGCAGTCGGCCCACCTTGTTGCGGGTGTCCCCGGAGAAGTAGGAGCGGACCCGGCTGTGCAGGTCGGTGGCCTTGCCGACGTAGAGGACATCGCCCGAGGCGTCGGTGAACCAGTAGACGCCGGGCCGGTGGGGGAGCCGGACGGTGAGCTTGAGCTTGGCGGCCTGGGGGTGGCCCACCATACGGGGGAGGTCGAGCAGCTCCTCGAGCCCGACGATGCCGAAGGTGCCGGCCCGCTCGAGGAGGGCGTGCAGCAGGTCGCCGGTGGCGAGGACGTCGGTCAGCGCCCGGTGGGAGGGCTGGTGGGGGAGTCGGAGGGTGGCCGCCAAGGTGCCGAGCTTGCAGTTCGGCACCATGTCCCGGACGAGGCGACGGGCCAGGGCGAGGGTGTCGACGGTGGCGTTGGCCAGGCGGTCTCGGCCGGTGGACTCGAGTGCGTGATTGAGGAAGGAGAGGTCGAACCGCACGTTGTGGCCGACCACGACCCCGCCGCCCAGGAACTCGAGGAAGGAGGGGAGCATCTCGCCGATGCGGGGGGCGTCGGCCACCATGGCGTCGCTGATCCCGGTGAGCGCGGTGATGGAGGGCGGGATGCGCTCGTCCGGCCGGACGAAGGTCTGGTACGTGGCGAGCAGTTCGCCACCCCGGTACCGGGCGGCGGCGACCTCGGTGAGCGACGCCGAGGCCGGTGACCCGCCGGTGGTCTCGACGTCGAGCACGACGAACGTGACCTGGCTGAGCGGTGTGCCGAGATCGTCGAAGGACCGCTGGACGGCGAGGGCCATGCGGACACTGTAGCGAACAGGTGTTCGATCGCGGGAGACGGGGGGTCACGGCGTCGCGACTACCGTTGAGGGCGTGACCTCCGACCCAGCACCCGCCGCCACCGCCACCGCATCGGCCCCGGCCTCCGGGGCCGCCGTCCGCTACCGCTGTGCGTCCTGCGGAAACCTCACCCGGTTCGACGTCGTGACGACCCGCAAGACCACGGCCTTCCACCACTACTCCGTCGGCGGCGACCTCTCGATCGAGGACGTGGAGGTCCTCGACGAGACGATCGAGGACGTGACCTGCCGCTGGTGCGGCAACGGCAACGGCATCGAGGTGCTCGAGGCGGACGCCCCGGCCCCCGACCAGGGCTGAGGGGACACCGCGCCGGTGCGGTGGCGACATCGTGCGGCAGCCACCACCGGAGCTGACACCGCCACCCGGGACATCGACGGGAAGCCGCCCGAGCCGGACGCACCGGCGCTCCCGGCGAATCCCCTCACCGACCCGGACTTCGTAGCTGGGCTGCGACCCGTCCCGTCGGGGATCGGTGACGCCCCCGTCGCCTGGAGGGCGGCCGACCTGTCCGGGGTGGGTCCGGACGGCCTGGCCGTCGAGGTCGACCTCGGAGCCGCCGGGCGTCGCGTCCTGGTCGTGTTCCTGTCGACCAACTGTGACGGGTGCGACCAGTTCTGGACGGGCCTCCGGGAGGACCCGCCATCGGGCGCCGACGTGGTCGTGGTGACCAGAGGCCCGGCGACCGTGGCGGCGGACGAGGTGCTCTCCCTCGGGGTCGGGGTCACGGCCCCGATCGTCATGACCGATACGGCCTGGGCCGACTTCCGGGTGACGAGCTATCCGTTCCTGGTCCTGGTGGAACCGCGCACGAGGCGCATCCTCGGTGAGTCCGTCGGGTTCGGGTGGTCCGACGTGGCCGCGCTGCTCGATGTCGAAGGCGGCCGGTAGCGGCCTGACGGTCGCGGCTCGGCCCCACCTACTCGGCGGGACGATCGGCCGGCTGATGCCGCGTCCGGTCTGGGGCGCCCCTCCGTCGCGACCGTACCGTCGTCGGAGGCGGGCACCGGCCGGGAGCCGTGGGGAGCCGCACGATCCCCGCCGGAATCGGGAGCCGAAGGTGCCTCGAGTGACGGCCGGCGACGCCAGCTGCGGGCGCGAGTTTGCTGTGTTATGCCTTGAGCGGCGCACCGCATCGACGTCGCCCGCGAGCGGACGGGCGCCAGTGGAAGCGAGCGGGCGTGCTTCCAGAGATCAGTACCCAGGAGAGGCGGATCACATGACTGGTCGTAAGTTGATGACGGTCGGGCTGGGAATCGTGCTCGTCACCGCTACCGTCACCATCGGTATCAGCGGTACGTCCACAGCAAGCACGGCGCCCACCGGGGTGAGCAGCAACTTCCACGGGAAGTTCGCCGTGCTGCACACCGCAAAAAGCGATGCCGAGAACCCCTTGTCCGGTATCCCGACGTCAACGTTCCACTACACCTACAAGTCGGTGACGTACCGGGAGACCTTCGTCGGCGGCAGTCCGAAGCTCGGCCTGTCGACAAGCGTCCCGACCTACCTCATCCCCATCAAGCTCAACTACGGCACGTTCGTCACCGACCCGACGGCACCGATCGGCGGCGGAAACAGCGCGGTGAAGCAGACCAAGGACAGCCCGATCTTCCACTCCAGCATCGACTTCGTCCAGGGCGGCACTGACCTCGGTACCACCCAGTACGTCGACGCCTTCCAGCGGGCGGCCCTCTGGGGCATGGTCAAGAGCCATCCGACCTACCACGTCCTCCTCGGTAAGCCCACAGTCGAGCCGGTCCAGTCCGTGACCGTGCCCACCGCAAACGGCAGCCTCCTCACCTACAACGGCGCCACGATCATCCTCGCCAACATCAACTGGTTCGACTCGGTAGCGCAGGCGAAGCTGTCCTCGCTGTCGCTCCCCGCCAACTCGCTGCCCATCTTCGTGACCACCCAGGCGTTCCTCTCCAGCAATTCCGGTTCATCGGGTTGCTGTATCGGTGGCTACCACAGCTTCAACGGCACGTACGCCTACTCCGAGTTCAGCTACCTCCAGAAAAGTGGGGACTTCAGCCAGGACGTCTCGGCGCTCAGCCACGAGATCGGCGAGTACGTCGATGACCCGTACACCGACAACACCGACATTCCCTCCAGCTGTGGCTCCTCGGCCTACGAGGTCGGCGACCCGCTGGAGAACGATGCGAACTTCGGTGACTATCCCTACACGGTGGGAGGCTTTACCTACCACCTCCAGGACCTGGTGCTGCCTCCCTACTTCGGCGCTCCGGCCGTCACCAGCGTCAATGGTTGGGACACCTTCCAGGGCACACCCCTCTCGGTCTGCCAGAACGGCGGATGAGGTCGCAGGACCGCTCCCGGTCTCGATCGACGCAGGCGACGACGAGCGTACGAGCCAGCAACGTTCCGTCCGCGCCCTGCCTGTGCAGCGGAGTCGGCGATCCGGGCCTGGCGCGAACCACCGGGTACCGGTAGGGCCCCAGGTGGTCAGCCTTCGGGAAGTTCGGCGAAGTCGCGCTTGGCCTGCCGGTACCACCCCATGCCCTTGAGGGGGTGCTTCCACCGGCCCTTCATCTCCTTCAAGGCACGTTCGTGCGTGGTGTCCCCACGGTCGACCATCTCGTGGAGATGCCGATCCTGGGCCTTGATCACCTCGTCTGCAGTCGTGCCCTGATGTGGGGAGCCGCACGGCCCCCCGAGCTGCTCACAGGTCATGGTCTTCATCTTCCGTCCTTCCTCTCACTGTGTACGGCTGTCAACGGCTGTGTCCGCGTGCTCCGCGTCCGTCAACCGCCCGACCTCGCCCGCACCCGGACGATGTCCATGGTCGCCAGGACATCCGGGTCGGCAATCAGCTCGACCTCGGACACCAGGCCCGCCCGGTCGAGATGGAACACAAATGCCACCTTGGTCGACCCGGCTTGGATCCAAGCGGCACCCAGCTCACCGTCGATGGTGACCGGAAGGGCCCCCCGGGTGCCGTTGAAGCGAGCAGCCACGGCCTCGGCCCCTTCGTAGGTGGCGTCTGTACCCATCGACTGCCCGACCCGGTCGGCGCGCATCACCGCGTCCGGCGCGAGGAGCGACAACAATTTGGCGAGCTCTCCGCCGCGGGCCGCGCTGAGGAATGCATCGACGACCCGCCGGTTCTCGACGCGGGCAGCCAGCGAAGCGGCCGGCTCCGGCACGCCCTGCACCTTGCGCCGCGCCCTGCTCGCCAACTGGCGCACCGCGGTGGTCGAGCGACCCATGACGACACCGACCTCGTCGAAGGGATAGCCGAACACATCGTGGAGGACCAATGCGGCCCGCTCAGCCGGCACCAGGGCATCGAGGACGACCTCTAGCGCATCACCCGTCCTCTCGGCGAGCAGCGCGTCGGCCTCCGGGTCAACCAGCGCATGGTCGTCGGGCAGGGCGTCTTCCACCAATGACCGGGTGCGCCGCTTGCGTAGCTGGTCGAGGCAGAGGCGCGTCACGACGGTGGTGAGCCAGGCGGGGAGGTCGTCGACGTCATCAGTGCGGGCGAGCCGGAGCCAGGCTTCCTGCAGGACGTCGTCAGCATCGGCCTCCGACCCGAGGATCCGGGCGGCGATCGCGGACAGCCGGGGCCGCTCGGCTTCGAATTCCGTCACGTCCATGCTTTTCACACTCTCTTGACGGGTGTCATCTCCGGAATGTGACCACCACGGCGACGACGGCAGGATTACCTGGTCGTGCCGGCCGTGCGGCCGCACGGACCGGATCAAGGCGACTCGCCACGTGGCCAGCAACGCAGATCGGCCGTGAGGGGGTTACCTAGCGTCCGAAGACCTGTTCGAATATCCCGTCCACACCCGAACCGTGCAGGGTCAGGCCCCCGTCGACGACGATGTTCTGCCCGGTGATGAAGCGTGCCAGGTCCGAGCACAGGAAGACCACCACATCGGCGATGTCGTCGGGCCGCCCGACGCGTCCCAGGGGGGTCGTCCGCTCGAATCGAGCCCGCTCGTGGGGTAGGAACTGCAGCAGGGGTTCCGTCAGGGCCGTCTCGATCATCCCGGGCGAGACCGAGTTGACGCGAATCTCTGGACCGTACTCGAGGGCCGCGGACGCGGTGATCGCGGCCACCCCGGCCTTGGCTGCGGCGTAGGGTCCCTCCCCGGCAGCCGGCCTCGTGCCGCTGATGGACGCCGTCGAGACGATGGCGCCCCCTCCGGAGGCACGGAGGTGCGGTACGACGGCCCGGAATCCCAGGTACACCCCGGTCAGATTCACCGCCAGCAGTCGGTTCCACTCCTCGGGAGACCATTCGTGGAGCGGTGACATGCCTCCCACCCCGGCGTTGTTGAACATGATCGAGACCCCGCCCATGGCCGACGCCGCGGCATCGACGGCGCTGGTCAGCCCGTCGGCGTCGGTGACATCGGCCACGTGGGCCGTTGCCCCGATCTCCGCGGCGAGCTCGTGCGCGGCATCGCCATTGACGTCGATGAGGGCCACCACCGCGCCCTCATCGGCCATTCGCCGCGCCGTGGCCCGTCCGATGCCCGAGCCGCCCCCGGTGATCACGGCACGCTGGCCCTCGAGCAATCCCACGTCCCCATTCCTACCGTGTGCGGATCGCACGTGCCAGCGAGGGGGCACCGGATCCGGACCACGACCAGAGGAGCGCCCACGCCGGCCGACGGACAACGGGGGTCCGGGGCGTGGGCAGCGAGCGGCACGTGACGTGCTCCCGGCACCCGATGATCGGGGCGCGCCGGGCGGATCTGAGGCAGCATGAGTCCATGCCACACGACCGCAAGTTCCGCTTCGCCGCGCAGCTGAGCACCGCGCCCGACGGCACGGCCAGGAGCTGGGCCGACCAGGCCCGCAAGGCCGAGGACCTCGGCTACAGCGCCCTGCTCATGCCCGACCACTTCGGTGACCAGCTGGCGCCCGTCCCGGCCCTGGCCGCCGTGGCGGCGGCCACGACAACGCTGCGCATGGGTGCGCTCGTCTTCTGCAACGACTACCGCCACCCCTTCGTCCTGGCCAAGGAAGCGGCCACCCTCGACGTGCTGAGTGAGGGGCGCCTCGAACTCAGCCTGGGCGCCGGCTGGATGCGAACCGACTACGACGAGGCCGGCCTGACCTACGACCGTCCAGCCGTGCGGGTGGACCGATTCGAGGAGGCGGTCACGGTGGTCAACGGGCTACTCCGCACCGACGGCCCGTTCGACTTCCACGGCGAGTACTACGAGGTGCGGGGCCACACCCTGACGCCACGACCGGTGCAGCGACCCGGGCCGCCGCTCATCATCGGGGGCGGTGGCAGGCGCGTGCTCTCTTTTGCCGCGCAGCACGCCGACATCGTCAGCATCAACGCCAACCTGCGCGAGGGAACGGGCGGCGTGGAGACGGCGGCCGACATCACGCCCGATCGGACCCGTCAGAAGGTCGCCTGGGTGAAAGAGGCGGCGGGTGACCGCTTTGACGATCTCGAGTTGAACGCGCTCATCGGCTTCGTCGTGGTCACCGACGACGCAGCCGGTCTGGCCGACCAGATGGCGCCGGCCTTCGGCATCGACCCGGCGGACGCGTTGCACGTCCCCGTGGCCTTGGCGGGGACGCTCGACGAGATGGCCGAGGAGCTGCGGTGGCGCCGTGAGGAGTACGGGATCTCGTACTGGTCGATCGAGTCCGACGCCTGGGAGACGT
>CAZULR010000093.1:0-8555 GCA_964621235.1 uncultured Acidimicrobiaceae bacterium | reverse complement strand
GACCGGGACCCCCTCGTAATGCGTAGGTCAGGAGTTCGATTCTCCTCCCAGGCTCTCTGTCCAGTCATCCGATGACCGCGTGTTTCCAATGCCTGCAAGCACGGCCAGGAGCACCCTTCTCGCCGCAGCGAGGTCTCCCGGCTCAACGCTCCGCGTCAGACTCGAATTGAGGGCTTCGATCACGTCGACCACGGCTCGGGCGTAGTCGACGCCCGCCGGAGTGAGCGCCACCATGACCCGGCGTCCGTCCGTTGGGTCGCGGCCAGTGGTCACGTAGTTGCGCAGTTCGAGACCCTCGACGACCTTCCGGGCGGCCTGCCTGCTGGCACCGAGGGCTTCGTCGAGCCGACCCACGGGAGTGGGTCCTCGGAGCAGGCGGCGGAAGACTGCGGCGTCCGTCGCCCGGTAGTCGTCGTAGCCCCTCCGGCTGAGGCCGTCGGCCATCTGACGGATCCAGCTTCGGCGGGAAAGGGCCAGGAGGTCTCCGAACAGTGGGGGCCCTTTGGTAAGACCTGGCTCTGTGGTGCTCATGCGCAACCTTATTGCATACTGACCTCCATATATGCAACCCTATTGCGTATCACTCGTCGAAGAGCGAACGGGAGGGATCGTGGGACGTCACCGGTGGGTTATCGATCTGGTGCCGGGAGTGCTGATTGCAGGCATGCTCGCCTTGGGAGGGTGTGGTGGTGCCGCGCCGGCTGGAGGTTCACAGGCTGCGTCCGGCACGGGGACCGGTCCGCCCCGAACCGCCCCCTCGGGCACCGTGTGGTTGTGTCGGCCCGGCCAGGCAGCTGATCCCTGCACGCACTCCTTGGCGACCACCTCGGTGCCGGCGACCGGGCCCCGCACGGTCACGACACCGACACCCGCGGTCGACCCCGCCTTCGACTGCTTCTACATCTACCCGACCGTAAGCACCCAGCAGACCGACAACTCCAACCTCACGGTCCAGCCAGCAGAGGTCGACGCTGCCGTGGCCCAGGCCTCGCCCTTCTCGAGGATCTGCCGCGTCTGGGCCCCGATGTACCGCCAACGGACCGAGACATCCCTGGCCAGGGGTCTGGGGAGTGACCCCACGGCCGACGACATTGCGTACCGGAGTGTACTTTCTGCCTGGAGGGACTACCTGGCCAAGTACAACGACGGGCGACCGGTGATCTTCATCGGCCACTCCCAGGGGGCGGCCATGCTCATCAGGCTGCTCGCCGGTCAAATCGACCCCAGCACGAAGCTCCGGGGCCAGTTGGTCTCGGCCATCATCGCCGGGGGGAACGTCGCCGTCCCCATCGGCCGGAACGTCGGATCGACCTTCAAGCACCTCCCGCTCTGCACCTCCACCGGCCAGACCTCGTGCGTCATCGCCTACTCGAGCTTCCCCGACCGTCCTCCGACCGACAGCCTGTTCGGCCGTCCTGGTCAGGGGGTCAGCCTCCAGTCAGGACAGACAGCCACGAACGGTGTCCAGGTGGCCTGCGTCAACCCGGCCGCCATCGGTGGCGGCACTGCCGCCCTCGACCCCCTGTTCCTCACGGTGACCATGCCTCCGCCGGCTCCCTCTGTCTCCACACCGTGGGTGGCCTACCCCGGGCTGTACTCGGCCAGCTGCCGGAGCACGAACGGTGCGACCTGGTTGCAGGTCGACAACGAGGCTGGAGTCGGTGACCGCAGGCCGGTGGTCACCGAGACGCTCGGGCCCGAGTGGGGCTACCACCTCGACGACATCAACCTGGCCCTCGGGAATCTGCTCACCGACGTAGCCCTTCAGGAGCACTCCTATGCGGCCAGTCACGGGTAGCCGCCACGGGTCGCATGGTCGAGGCCGACGGGGGACGCCGTGACGGGTTCGCCGTCGTCGTGTCCCTGGCCGGTTTGGCCGGAGTCATCGGAAGTCTGGGCTACCTCCCCGTGGCGCCGACCAGCCTCTCCCCGGCGCACAACGCGGTCAGCCAGTAGGGCATCACCCCGTACCACCTCGGCTGTCGGGAGGCCCCGTTCAGTTTCGGGATTGCCGGCATCGCTCTGGCCACCGGCCCCCAGGCGACACTTCTCACCCCGGGAAGGTCCGTCATGGTCATGTGGTTGGCCATCTTCGCGGCCTGTACGTTTGTGATCAGTTGGTTCCCTATCGACGCACCAGGGACCCCTCGAACACCCACCGGACAGGCTCATGGCCTCATCGCCATTGGCACTTCGGTTCGGCAGAGATCGCCGCCTTCCGGCTCGGCTGCGACCTCCCGTTCGGGTCGCTGTGGCACTCCCTGTCTCCGGTCTCCGCCGGCCTCGGCGAGGTCATGGCCGTCTGCATCCGGGCCATGTTCCTAGGTCGGTCCAGCACATCGTGGCGTCGAGTCTTCGGTGCGGTCGAGCGTTCCTTCTACCTGCGCGCCGTCGTTTGGTGCACCATCTTCTCCGTTGCCCGTGTAACCGCAAGCAAGTGACTTGCCCCAAGCAGGGACAATTCGCGCCGCAACCGCTGGCCGACGTCGAATCGCACTACATCACGCGTGAACGTGGGTCCCACTGACTAGCGCGAGCGATTCAGCGGACTGGTCAGCAAGGTCTGCGGAGAGCCCGACCACCCGGACCGACACTGGCGTCCTCATCCCATATCCATCCCATAGACGTGCAGGCACCTACCAGGGACGACGCGAAGACCGGTTTGATGAGACCTGCTCAGGAGGGCCGACACATCTCCAGACACTGCCAGACAGGAACCAGGTCCCACGTGGAGTGCCTAGGTCAGGAGTTCGATTCTCCCCCCAGGCTCGCGTGTAGCGGTTGCAGGGTGAGAGCCGGACGCCAACGCCGCCGCGGCTGCGCAAGTCGGTACCGCACGCGTCACTCTCCCGATCGCGAGGTGCCCTCGGCGGGCTTGCGGGGAGGCACTCCACGTTCCACCGTGTCCCGGTGCCCTCCGACGATGACGGCAACCACATGTGCCTGGCGCCGATGGTACGCGGACGTGCCACCGACCGGACACACCTGGTGTCCGGTCGGTGGCGTTCCTTCCGCGCCGACCCGTTGAGGGCCGGCCCTGAGCCTTCTTAGGAGCCCGAGGCGGCGATGTGCGCCGTCCCGAGCGGCATCCCGGCGGCGAACGCCGTGACGCCGAAGGCCTTGTTGAGTGCCGTCGCCGCAGTGAGCGTCAGGTTGGCGATGGTCCCGTCGAGGTGGACGACACCGCCACTCTCGCTGATCACCAGCGGACGACCGTCGAGCTGCAGGAGCGGGACGTTGGCGGCGGGCACGGTGCCGTTCACGTTGCCGTACAGGACGGAGTCTCCGGGGTCGATGGTGAAGTCGGAGAGCGTTACCACGGTGGCACCCTTGGTCAAGGTGAGCCCACTGCCCTGGTGGAGGACGACGCCGTCGACGTAGCCGGGTGCGTAGTGCTTGTTGGCGTGGATCACGGCGTCACCACCGGTGATGGGGAACGTCACCGTGGACCCGTTCGCCGTCGCGGTGCCGGTGACCCCGGGCGTGACCCCGAGGCTGGTCAGTGCGGCGGCGGTGGTGGCGTTGAGGTCCAGCGACGTGGAGCCCGTGAGCCGGGGGATCTCGGCGACCTTGCCGGTGTAGGTGTTCGCCTGGCCCTTGGCCACGAGATGCACCGTGCCGAGGGGCGTGCCGCCCTTGATCGCCTGGGTGCCGAACGCCGAGTCGAGCGCCGAAGCGGCGGAGCTCGTGAGGTTCGCCACGGTGCCGTTCAGCACCACATCGCCCGAGCCGTCCTTGCTCACGGTGACCTTGCGCCCGTCGAGCTGCAGGAGGGGCGACTTGTCGGGGACACCGTTGACACTGGCGTACAGGAGGGAGTCACCGGGATCGACCACGAAGTCGGACAGCGTCACCGTGGTGGTGCCGGCGGTGAGGGTCAGGCCCGAGCCGTAGTGCTCGATGGATCCCTCGATGTAGCCGGGACGGTGGTGCTTGTTGCTGTGGATCTCCACGTACCCCGAGGTGATGGGGAACGTGACCGACGAGCCGCTGGCCGTGGCCGTGCCCTCGGGCGCCACCTTCACACCGAGGCCGGTCAGTGCGGCGGCGGTTCCCGCGTCGAGCGTCAACGTGGTGCCGACGCCGGTGAGGGCCGGGATGGCGGTGACGGTGTCTGGCGTGGTGGAGGCACCGGACATCCCAGCCGGTGCCACGAGAGCTGCTCCGGATGCACCGATGGCGACTGCGGCGCCGAGTGCTGCGAGTCTGCGCTTGGACGTATTCATGATGATTGCTCCGATTTTTCTAGGGGGTACATCGTCTTCGGCGCCGACGTTCATTTTGGATGAACTGATCGCGCAAGGACATCGCGGAGGGTGTAGGGGCGGTGCCATCCGTCATGCCTGCGCCAGGCACCCTGCCCGGATCGGCGGGGCACGGGCGGCATGATCTCTGGTGATCAGGGTGGGACGCGCCTGGGCGCCGCGATCAGTGCTTCTGCGGGGTGTCGGGTGACGGCCTCTGGGCGGTAGGCGGACGGAGTCGGTGGACGAGGCCGAATTGCCGGTATCGGATCGTCTGCTGGATTCAATGTGTAGGCGTGGGAACCGGGGATGACCCGCTCTATGCGGTCTGCCGCCTCCGGCGTTCAGCCCCCGGCGTGGTGGATGATCTCGAGCGTGCCGGGCGCCACGCCGACCACGACGACCGTGTCCGACCGAGGGTCGACCGCCACCGTGTCCGGCTGTCGGACGGTGGGCCACGAGCCGACGACCCGGGGGAGGCCACCGCCGAGCGAAAGCTCCACCAACTGGTTCGACGCCGTGCACGTGACCCACAGTCGGCCCCTCATGGCATCGACGGCGACACCGAGCGGACTCCTCGGGACGGTAACGCTGCCGACCTGGTGGAGTCGTGGGACGGTGTTGAAGACCTGTACATGCGTTCCCCCGGTGTCGACCACGTAGAGCTCAGTGCCGAACGCGGCGACATGGGAGGGACCGCCCTGAACCGGCACCGAGGTGACGAGCCGCAGCGATGCGGCATCGAACAGCTGCAGCCGGCGTGCCCGGACGGAGACCACGGCGACGTCGGAGCCCACCACGGCGAGGCCGCCGGGCTGTCGGGCCACCGGGACCGTGGCGACGGGCGCCCCCTGCCTGATCACGGTCATGGTGCTGTCGTGTTCGTTGCCGACGAACACCGTGCCGTCGGCGTCGACCACGTCGTGGGGCATGCGACCGGTCGGCAACAGGGCGCGGACCGTTCCACCCGGCTCGTCGACGAATCCCACCTCGGCGGACGCCTCTGCGGGTATCAGGAACGGACCGCCGGGCGCGGCGAGCGCGATGTGTCGGGGCGCGGACGGGAGCGCGACGGTGGTCAGGTGTCGCCCGGACTCGTCGAAGAGATCGGCACCACCCACCTGACCCACGGCGACGATCCCGGTGGACGGGTCGACCGCGACCCCCTGGGCGAGGGGCCCGGCGGCGACGACGGTCCCCGCCGGTCGGGCGGACAATGCGGGGGAGTCGGCGGGCTCGGCCGCCGGCGGTTGTGTGGCCGTCGGTGACGGGCCAGGTGCCGGTCCACTGGCACATGCCGTGGTGAGCATAACGATGCCCGTCAGCGTGGCGGCCATCGCTCTCCGGTGTCGGATCATGCGGCACCAGCACCGGATGTCGCCGACCGATGGCGCCACGGCGGGTCCGTGAACAGGGCGACCGAGGCGACGAGCAGAACCACGGCGGTGGCGATGGCGTACAGGTGGGTGCGCAACGGGCCGCCGTCGTACATCGTGTAACCGACGACGCCGAGAGAAGCAGCGACCACGATCAGAACTGTGGGGTGCTGGCGTCGCAGGGCGAGGACGATCAGGGCGGCTCCGACGGCGTACCACGTGATGCTCGCCGTTCCCATTGGATCGACGACCCGGATGACCGACGGTCCGAGCGGCCAGGATGCGACGGACGTTCGAAAGAACATCGCACCGCAATGGAGGACGAGCGCAAGGGCACCAACGATCAGGAACGCGACGTCCGCGCCCGATAGCCGGACCACGAACCGGCGCACGGGCAGCACGGGAGCCAGGAGGCGGACGGCCACGGCGAGAACGACCACCACGAGGAGTGTGGCGACATAGGCGTGCGACATGATCCGAGGGTACGTGGTGGCGACCGGGAGTCGACCCAGGTACCACGGCCGCTCAGAGCGCCAGGACGACGTCCCGCACCAATCGGCCGACGTCGTCGGCTCGGCGCTCGCCTACGCCGATGATGTCGCTGGGAGAGATCTCCTCGTCCTCCATGCCGGCGGCCAGGTTGGTGACCAACGACAGACCGAGAACCTCCGCACCCGCCTGCCGTGCCGCGATGGCCTCCATGACGCTCGACATCCCGACGAGGTCAGCCCCGAGGGTCCGGAGCATCCGGATCTCGGCGGGCGTCTCGAAGTGGGGCCCGCCGACCTGGGCGTAGACGCATTCGGACAGGGTCGGGTCCACCGAGTGCGCGAGGTCACGTAGGCGGGGCGACCAGGTGTCGACGAGGTCGACGAACGGGCTCGGCAGCCCCGGCGCGGTCGGATGGGCGGCCAGTGGCGAGCGACCGGTCAGGTTCAGGTGGTCGGCGATGAGTGCGACACTGCCGGTGCCCACGTCTGGACGCAGCGATCCCGATGCATTGGTCAAGATGACCGTAGAGCATCCTGCGCTGGCGGCCGTACGGACCGCATGGACGACCTGCGACGGCGGATAACCCTCGTACAGGTGCAGGCGGCCCAGGAACACGAGGACCCGGCGCCCGTCGAGGTCGACGGATCGGAACTCGGAGTTCTGGTGGCTGACGAACGACATCGGAAGCCCGGGGAGCGCCTCCAGTTGGTGGCGCGATGATGCGGGGCCGAGGGCGTCGGCTGCGTCGGCCAGCCCCGTGCCCAGCACCACCGCGACGTCGTGCCGGGGCACTCCGGTGACGGCGGCCAGCGCGCCGGCGGCACGATCGGCGAGGTCGTGGGCGGCCACGTCCGACCAGTCGGTGCCGTCGGCGTGCGGGGTCCGGTCCATCGGCCCATGCTCGCAGATCCACCCGGTGGCCGGACCGACCGGGGACGGGCCTGAACGGTGGTGTGCGCCGACTGCCTACGATCGCCGGTATGTCTGCCCCCGTCCTACGCCGGAACGTCGCCCGGTGAGGGTGCTGCTCACCGGTGCGTCCGGCTTCATCGGCGCCCACGTCCACCGGGGCCTGGTGGCTGCGGGTCACGACGTGGTGCCGGTCGACCTCCTCCTCCCGTCGGCCCACGGCGAGGACGCACCCACACCCGACGGCGTCCGCCGGGTCGACGTCCGGGACGGTGCCGCGCTGGCGCCCCTGGTGCGCGATGCCGATGTCGTGTGCCATCAGGCGGCAGTGGTCGGTGCCGGGATTGACGCGGCCGACGCGCCGGCGTTCGCCAGTCACAACGACTTCGGCACGGCGGTCCTGTTGGCGGCCATGGCGGCCGGCGGTTGTCGACGGCTCGTGCTGGCCTCGTCGATGGTGGTCTACGGCGACGGCCGGTACGTCTGTCCCGAACACGGGACGGTCACGCCCGCCCTCCGGCTCACCTCGGACCTCGAGGCCGGCATGTTCGATTGCCGCTGTCCGCTGGACGGCGTCACGCTCGAGTGGGCCCTGGTGGGCGAGGACGCACCCCTCAGTCCACGGAGCATCTACGCCGCCAGCAAGCTGGCCCAGGAGAACTACGCGTTGGCGTGGTCGCTGGCCACCGGGGGGTCGGTCACCGCCCTCCGCTACCACAACGTCTACGGCGAAGGCATGCCCCGTGACACCCCGTACTCCGGCGTGGCCGCCATGTTCCGGTCCTCCCTCGAGGCCGGCCGACCTCCCCAGGTCTACGAGGACGGCCGGCAGACCAGGGACTTCGTGCACGTGCGTGACGTGGCCGCCGTCAACGTGGCCGCCGTCGACCATGAACTCGAGGGATTCCAGCCGCTCAACGTCTGCTCCGGGCGCCCGAGCACGATCGGCCGTGTCGCCGACCGGCTGGCGGAGGTGCACGGTGGTGCCGCTCCCGCCGTCACCGGGCAGTTCCGCCCGGGCGACGTGCGTCATGTCGTGGCTGATCCTGGGCGCGCCGCCGACCTGCTCGGTTTCCGGGCTGCGGTCACCCTCGAGGACGGCCTGGCCGAGTTCGCCGGAGCTCCACTTCGTGACGCCGTCCCGACGGCGCGGCCCCGTGTCTGATCCTCCCGACGCGTCGGGACCCAGGGGTGACGACGGTCCGGCCGAGGTGACGGTTGTCATCCCGTGCCGGAACGAGGCCGGTTCGCTTCCCGGGGTGCTCGCTGCCGTGCCGGCCGGGTACCGGGCGCTGGTGGTGGACAACGACTCGGACGACGGCACCGCGGCAGTGGCCCGTCGAAGTGGTGCCGTCGTCGTCGAGGAACCCACCCCCGGCTACGGGGCAGCGGTACAACGGGGCGTCGAGTCGGTGACCACCGAGTTCGTCTGCGTCCTCGACGGGGACGGATCGCTCGACCCCGGTGAGCTGCCCGGCCTGGTGGCCCTGCTCAGGTCGGGTGCCGATCTGGCCGTCGGTCGCCGGGTGCCCGA
>CAZULR010000092.1:0-8562 GCA_964621235.1 uncultured Acidimicrobiaceae bacterium | reverse complement strand
CGGGGCATCGCCCCGATGGTGGTCGACATGATGACGAAGCAGCGGACCACCTCGGTGGCGGACATCCGTCGACTCGCTTCCCGGCTCTCGGGCCGGGACGTACCGAAGCTGCTGGCCTACGCAGACGACCTGGACGTGGTGGCCGAGGCCACGGCACGGTCGACCGCCGACGCGCTGGAAGCCATCCGCGTTGGCATCGGGCTCGACGCCACGCTCGACACCCTCGACGCGTCGCGGGCGGGGGCCGACCGGTCGACCCACGCCGACGATCTGGCCGCGCTCGAGTCCGTGGCGCCGTTCCATCCTGACGCCGCCACGTTCGCCCCCTGGCTCCGGGAGGTGCTGAGTCGCCCGGCGGCACCGGGCCCGGGCGTCGAGCTCTCGACGGTCCATCGGATCAAGGGCAAGGAGTGGGGCCACGTCCTGGTGGTCGGCGCCTCCGCCGGCCTCTTCCCCCACCGGTTGAGCGACGACGTGGAGGGTGAGCGACGGGTCTTCCACGTGGCCCTGACCAGGGCCGGCACGCAGGTGGTGGTCCTGGCCGACCGCGAGGCCCCGTCGGTGTTCCTGGCCGAGCTCGACGGCAGCGCACCCCATACCGTCCCCTCCGCTCCGGTGTCGGAGCGCACGCCGGTCCGCCGCCGCCCGGGGGATCGCCGACGGGGCACGGCGCCGGATCCGACGCCGCCCCCCGGTTCCGGTGGTCCCGGGGAAGCGGCACTGCGGGCCTGGCGGTCGTCGGTCGCCCGCAAAGACGGGGTACCCGCGTACGTCGTGCTCAATGACAAGGAGCTGATCGGCATCGCCGAGCGCAATCCGGTGACGCTGGCCGAACTCGGGAGGTGCCGGGGCATGGGCCCGATCCGTCTCGAGCGTTGGGGTGACGAGATACTGGCGGTGCTCGAGGGGGCGTCGCCGCCGGGACTCTGAACCGGAAGAGACGGCCCGGGCCGGCACGGAGGGACGACGCCTACGCTGAAGGAAGGTCGCCGGCGGCCGCACCCCAACTCCTGAGGAGACTCCATGGAACTCGGCATCCACTTCGCCAACTTCACCCTGCCGGGGGGCCCTGGCGCCATCGGCCCGATCCTGTCCGACACGGCCCGTGCGGCCGAGGAGTCGGGGTGTACGACCTTCACCCTGATGGACCACTACTTCCAGATGGAGGAGTTCGCCGACCGTCGCGAGCCTATGCTCGAGGGGTACACAGCACTGGGCTTCCTGGCCGGACGCACGGAGCGGATCCGGCTGGGCCTGATGGTGACGGGCGTCACCTACCGGCACCCGGGGCTGCTGGCGAACATCGTGACCACGCTCGACGTCGTGTCCCAGGGTCGGGCGCAGCTCGGCATCGGGGCCGCGTGGTACGAGCGGGAACACCTCGCCTACGGCGTGCCCTTCCCCCCGGTGTCCGAGCGCTTCGAGCGCCTCGAGGAGACGCTGCAGATCTGCCGCCAGATGTGGAGCGACGACGACGGTCCCTATGAGGGGGTCCACTACCGGTTGGCGGAGACGGTGTGCTCCCCGAGGCCGGTGAGCAGTCCCCACCCACCGATCCTGGTCGGGGGGAGTGGGGAGAAGAAGACGCTCCGGCTCGTCGCCCGCTATGCGGACGCCTGCAACCTCTTCGCCACCGAGCCGTCCGAGGTCGCCCACAAGCTCGAGGTGCTCGAGCGCCACTGCGTCGATGAGGACCGCGACCCCGCCACCATCCAGAGGACGATCCTGGGCATGGTCGACCCGGTTGCCGACCCGGACGCCTTCCTGACGTCGATGGAGCAGTACGCCGGCCTCGGCATCGACCTGGTGGAGGTCATGCCCCTGGTCGAGGACCCGGCGGCCTGGGCCGCCGGACTCGGTGAGTGGATCGTCCCCCGCCTGGCCGAACTCGGCTCCTGACCGTCCGCCAGCTCAGCCGGCCGCCTTCTTCGCCGGAGCCCTGCGTGCCGGTACCTTCTTAGCCGCAGTCTTCCGTGCCGGTGCCTTCTTGGCCGGAGCCTTCTTGGCCGCAGTCTTCCGTGCCGGTGCCTTCCGGGCGGGGGACCGCTTCTTCGCCGCCTTCTTGGCGGCACCCACACGCTTGCGCGTGCGCTGGGTCGCCTCACGCCCGGCCTCGGCGGCCCGCTCCGTCTGCTCGTTGACGGCCTTCATGACGTCCGAGACCATCTTGCGCTGGCTCTTCAGCACGCGCTCGGCCACGTCGAAGACGTCGTCGACGATGCGTTCGAGATCCTGGCTCACGGGCGGCACCAGTCGATCGGCCTCGCGCGTGATCCCCTTCGCCAGCTGGTGGCTGGCCTGCAGCAGCTCCTTCTCGGCCCGTTCGATCGCCCGTTCGATCCGGACCCTGGTGTCCTTGGACTCAGCCATGTGAATCGCCTCCTCGGTCGCCGCGGCACATCCGCCGTCGCCTGCAGCCATGGTGGCCCACCCCAGGTTGCCTGGGGAGGGTCGAACGTCCCAACTTGCCCGACTGATCGGACGCGGCGGCCGCCGGTCAGACCAGGACGGGCGAGAAGCGCAGTGGGAGCCGTGCCGGTCCCCAGATGCCGAAGGTGGTGGGCTTCCACTCGACCGGCCCGTCGACGGCCAGGCCCGGCATCCGGTGCGCCAGCAGCACCAG
The DNA here is from genome assembly GCA_964621235.1 of uncultured Acidimicrobiaceae bacterium. Taxonomy (GTDB): domain Bacteria; phylum Actinomycetota; class Acidimicrobiia; order Acidimicrobiales; family RAAP-2; genus Bog-756. The sequence goes on along the minus strand of CAZULR010000092.1, from coordinate 5,939 downwards.
CGCCTCCTGGAGCTCGGCGCGTGCCAGTGCGGCACCCATGCAGTGGTGGATGCCCGACCCGAAGGTCATCTGCTGGGTCGTTCGCTCCCGGGTGATATCGAACGTGTCGGGCTCGTCGTAGGTGTCCGGGTCACGGTTCGCTCCGGCCAGGGACACCGACACCAGGGTCCCCTTGGGGAAGAGCACGTCGCGGAAGACGACGTCCTCCGGGGTCACGCGGATGGTGCCTCGGACAGCACCGAGGTAGCGCATGCTCTCCTCGACGGCCCGTTGGGCGAGATCGGGGCGCTCGGCCAGCAGCGCCCACTGGTCCGGGTATTCGGCGAAGAGGGCGAGGGCGCAGGCCAGCTGGTTGCGGGTGGTGTCGGTGCCGGCCATGAGCACGGCCACCGCCAGGGAGACCAGCTCTTCGTTGGAGAGCCGGTCGCCGGCCTCCTCGATGGCGATGAGCACGCTGAGCAGGTCGTCACCGGGCGTCGTCCGTCGCGCCGCGATGAGGTCGGCGAGGTAGGACTCGAGGGCGGCACCGGCGGCCTCGACGCGCGGCAGGTCCTCGGCGAGGTTCTGGTTGAAGATCCGGAAGATGTCGGTGGCCCACGCCGAGAACTGGCGCCAGTCGTCCTTCGGGGCACCGAGGAGCTCGCAGATGATCGGGATCGGGTACGGCTCGCACACGTCGCGCACGAGCTCGCACCGGCCGGACTCGGCGAAGGTGTCGACCAGGCCGCCCACCACCTCGCGCATGAAGGGCCGCAGCCGGTCGGCCGCCGCCGGGGTGAATGCCGGGGCGACGAGGCGGCGCAGCCGGGCATGGTCGTCGCCCTCCATGGCCAGGATCGACTGCCGACGCGGCTCCTGGTCCGGGTCGGGCTCCATGCCGTTGATCTCCCGCAGGAGCGACAGGGCGTTGTGGAACCTGCGGTCACGCAGGAGCGACACGCAGTCCTCGCGACGGCTCACGCTGAACCCCATGGGCGTCCTGGCCAGCCAGTGGCGCTCACGTGCCTCGGCGATGACGGCCAGGGACTCCTCGCGGCCCATGCCGGCCGTGTCGACCATCGGCAGGTCGAGCTCGTACGCAGACGTCACCATCGGGCACACTCCGTCGGCAGAGGGACTCCGCAACGCTATCCCGACGCCCGGGTGCGGGTCGTCGCTAGGGTGCGACGATGGACGCCCTCACCGCCGCAACCGCCCTCGGAGCGCCCCTCGGCACGGTGGGAGCGGCCTTCTACTTCTCGACGGAGGCCGTGGCCCGCGCCGAGGGCATCGGGCTGGACGTGGTGAGCCTGTACGCGGCCGGCCGGGGCGCCGTGCTCGGCAACCGGACGCCCGCCGAGGTGGACGAGACCTTCTTCTTCTTCAAGTCCGGGCTGATCGCCGGCGTGGTGGAGGCGGCACGGGCAAAGGCCGGCCCCGCCGAGATCCTCGGCGCCCACCTCGGGGCGGCCGATGACTTCGCCGTGGCCACCTACGGGGCGGTCGATCCGCCCGTCCTGGAGGCGTTCGCCACCGCCGCCCTCCGGGTGGTCGACGCCCTGCCCACCGGGCGGTGGCCGCTGGTCGACGGCTACCGGGCCCAGCCGATGCCCGGGGGAGTCGCGGCGTCGGCCTACCGGGGCGCCGTGGTCCTGCGCGAGCTGCGGGGTGGGATCCACCGCGAGGCGGTCGAGGCGGCGGGCCTCAGTGCCGCTGTGGCCTGCCAGTTCGACCGGGGGGACGACTACTACCGGCTCCACGGGTTCGGTGACGACGACCGTGTGCCCGAGACGCCGGCGACGCTGGCCACCCGGGTCGGTGCGGAGCAGGCCACCGACGCGGCCGTCGCCGCCCTGCTGGTGGTCCTCGACGAGCGCGGGCTCGAGGACCTGGTGGCGGGCGCCGAGCTCCTGGCGGCGACGGGCCCGGAGGTCGTCCTCCCGGGCACCTGACCGCCCGGGGGCGTGCGTGCCTACCCGGCGGCGGTGACAGCCACGAACCGGTCGGCGGAGGGCACCGACTCGCCGGCCCAGCGGTAGGCGACCAGGGGGCGCCCCTCGTCACGCACGGCGCTGTAGTCGACGCACACGGCGTGCCGGCCGGCCGGCCGCGGCGTGCCGGTGAACCAGTAGTGGCCGAAGAACACGGGCACCGGGTCGGTGTAGCGGACGTCGTCGGCGCCGATGACGGGCACGTCGGGCAGTCCCGGGTGCGGCCGGCCGTCGAGCGTCCGGATGCCGGTGGGGACGACGGCCAGGTCGCGCAGCGACGTCGCCGACTCGTCCCACCAGCGGACGCGGGTCGCCCAGCGGGGTGTGCCCTCGGGGTCGACGAAGGCCAGGTCGTCGCCGAGGCGGACCTCGGGGCCCTTCAGGACGACGTCCACGGCGTGGAAGGCCTCGGTGCCCGGGGTGTTGGCCTCGAGCAGGAACGCGTCGCTGACCGGCGAGCCCGGCTCGACCCACTTGTCGAGGACGGCGAGCGACGCCGGGTGCCAGCAGGCGTGGGCCACCCGCAGACCGCCCAGGTCGAGCCATAGGGGCAGGGTCCGGAACCAGGCGAGCGTGTCGAGGTGCAGCGGCGATCCCTCGCCGAACTGGTCGAGGAAGGCCTGGTGCAGGCGGCGGTTGTGCGGGCCGCGGCGGCCCTGGTGGGTGCGGAGGAAGTCCCCGGGACTGCCCGGGTGGGGGGTCGCGAAGGACAGGGCGTTGAACTCGTGGTTGCCCATGATCACCTGCGCCGACCCGGCCTCGTGCATGGCCCGCACCAGCTCGACGACCCGGACCTGTCCGTCGCCCCGGTCGACGAGGTCGCCGACGAAGATCGCCTGGTGGCCGTCGAGCCGGTGGGCGCCGTCGACCTCGACGTACCCGAGTGCGGCCAACAGCGCCTCGAGCTTGTCGGCGGTGCCGTGGACGTCGCCGATGATGTCGTATGCGGTCATGGGGCCGCCCCTTCTCCTGGTGGACCGTGGCGCACCCGACGCGCGCCACCCCGGCGCGACGTCCGCTGGTCGGGGCAGGTCCGCGGACACCGGACCTGCACCCCTCGCCGCTCCCAGTGTACGGGCGGGCCGTGACACCCCCCGGCGGCACGTCGCGGCGCCGGGGAGCTTCGTGCCCTGTTCAGCGGATAAGTCCGAGGCCCTCCTGGCAGTGGGGTCCGCCCCAGTGCTCGACGATCAACCCGTCGCGCATGCGCAGGATCGCCGTGCCGTTGATCGCCACGCGCTCACCGGACGGCGGTACGTCGTAGAAGGACGAGCCGCTGTGGGTCCCCTCGACCGTCCAGTTGGAGACGACCAGGTCGTCCTTCTCGATCAGGAGGTTCACGGTGAAGACCATGTCCGGAAAGGCGGCCCGGGCGCTCTGCCACCACTTCTGCTCCTCGCCCCGCACGTCGGTGCCGACCTTGTCGGGGGTGACCCGCTCGGTGACGTGACTGTGGAACTCGGGCGCCCAGAAGGCGAAGACCGCCTCGCTGTCGCCCGACTCCATGGCGGCGCTGTACTCGCCGAGGATCCTCAGGTTGTCCGACACGGGCAGCTCCCTCCGCACGCTGGTGACCCGAACACTAACGGGACGGGCCGTGCGGGCCGGTGCCGGTCAGGCCGGGACGCCCTCGATGAACTGGTCGGACGTGGAGAGCTCCTCGAACTCGTCGTTGACGAGCCGGTCGTGGTCCTCCTGGTCGCGGATGGCCGACGACCGTCGCCAGCGCCCGACCAGGAGGAAAATCGTCGGGATGAACAGGACCTCGCCGACCACGCAGATCAGCCACCAGCGCTGCCACTCCTTGGGCGCCGCGGCCCGGGCGCTCAGCACCTCGCGGCCATGGGTCGACAGGAAGACGCGGTCCGCCTTCGGGATGTGCGAGGCGGCGATGAGGTCGGCCGCGGCCACGGCGACGGGCACCCCGAGTGCCCCGTGGATCTGGGTGATGGCGGCCACCTGTGCCTGCCGGTCGGACGGGTCCGCCTGGAGGAGGGCGAGCGTGTGCGGCTGCACCACCTTGAGCGTGGCGATCTGGGTCGAGTACCTGGCCTGGAGGGCCGACGCCTGAGGCCCGTAGTCGGCCACCGGGGTCGCCGAGGGCACGACGAACGGCACGATCAGGAAGGCGCCGGCCGCCACGATGCGGAGGACCCAGCCCCAGATGGCGAGGCCGGTCGCCACCAGCGCGGGGTTCCGGCTCTCGAGGGTCTCGGTGTAGGCGGCCATCCACGGGGCGTAGGCGACGCCCCGGGCGGCCGACATGACCATGATGACGATGACGAACGTCGAGTACGAGGTGTGGGGGTGCGTGGCGAGCGCCGCGAAGACGAGGCCCATCCCGACCGCCACGACGCCCCCCGCCAGCATGAAGGGCTTCCGCACCCGGAGCTTGTCCGAGAGGATGCCCACCCCGACCACGGCGACGGCGTCCGCCGACCAGAACCAGTTGCCCAATCCGTTGGCCTCCGCCTGGCTGAAGCCGAAGACGGACACGAAATAGATCACGAAGAAGCCGACGGCCGACAGGTAGATCAGGAGGAAGAGCCCTACGCCGATCGACGGGATCACGGTGTTCCAGCCGGCCATCTGCCGGAAGGGACGCTTCATCGCGTCCTCGACCTGGAGTCCCCGGGCCCGGACCTCGGCCAGGACCCGCTCCCGCAGGGACGTCATGAGCTGATCGCGCAGGCTGGGGGCGAGCTCGCGCAGGAACAGGAGGGCCAGGACGAAGGCGGACAGGCCTACGGCGCCCGCCACCCGGAACTGGAACTGCCAGTCGTGGGCGTCCACCGTCTGGGAGGCGACGAGGGACACGGTCAGGCTGCCCAGCACCGGGCCCAACGTCCAGAAGCCCATGGCTGCACCGCGCCGTTGCTGGGGGGAGAAGTCGCGCACGAGTGCGGGAGTGGCCACCAGCACCATGCCCTCGAAGAAGCCCACCGTGGCGACGGCCATGGCGTAGGTGGCGCGGGAGTGGGCGTTGGGGATGCCGAAGAAGGTGACCAGTCCCACGGCCAGGAGCCCGACGACGACCATGTTCGCCCGGCCGATGCGGTCGGCCACGGAGGCGATCAGGGACGAGACGGCCCCGGCCACACTGCTGACCACGACGACGGTCAGGTAGAACCGGAACGACATCTGGTAGTAGTTCAGGATCCGGAACGAGACCGCCCCGGCCACGTACTGCTGGTAGTACATGACGATGCTGCTGAGCACCACCAGGGCCAGCAGCCCGTAACGCTTCGGGGTTGCCGGGTAGTGGGCCAGCTCGCGGCGCCACAGCCGGGCGGGCCCGAGGGAACCGGTCCCGGTCCGGACGGGGACCGCCGGGCCGGCGGCGGGCGACGGGACCGGCTCGGCGTTCACGAGAACGCCGCGATGACGACGGACACCGACCGCAGCAGGTCGGTACGGAGATCCTCCGGACCGCCCATCTGCACCACCCAGTCCACGATGGCCCCGAGGCCGAGGCGCACCATGGCGGTGGCGGCGGCCTCCGGGTCCGTGCCGGCCCTCAGCTCGCCATCGGCCACGGCCTCGGCGAACGCGTGCTCCAGCTCCTCGCGCATCCGTCGGAGGAGGACGAAGCGACCCGAGCCCACGGAGGCGAGAACGCCCGAGGCCAGCAGACCGCGGACCAGTTCGCGCTCGTGGTCGACGATCCCGGTCAGCAGCTCGACCAGGTCCGTCACCCGGAACAGGCCGCGGGAGTCGAGTTCCACCAGGCCCCCGTCGAAGCGATGGACGCCCTCGGCCATCAGTGCGGAGATCACCTCGTCCCGCGCGCCGACCAGTGCGTAGATGGTGGGGACACTGACCTGGGCCGAGTCGGCCAGGGTCCGCATGGACAGCCCCCCGATGCCGTCCCGGGCGATGAGGTCGTGCGCGGCCTGGAGGATCTGGCTGCGCCGGCGGAGTTTGTTGGTCGTCCGGAGATCTTGCACATGTGCACGTTATTGCACGCGT
>CAZULR010000091.1:7004-8577 GCA_964621235.1 uncultured Acidimicrobiaceae bacterium | reverse complement strand
GCCCCCGAAGAGCCCGATGCGCGGGCCCGGACGGGTCACGTCAGGTGCCCGCCAGCGCCGCGACTACGGGAGCGAACGCCTCCATCTCCGCCTCGTGGACGACGATGTACGAGAACCCGAACCGCTCACGTCGCTCCACCAACCGCTCGGCGATCTGTTCGATCGTCCCCACCAGGGCGATGGGTGAGCCATCCACCTCGTCCGGGGTGACCCCCATCATCGACGCCAGCCGCTCGACGGCATCCTCGCGGTCCGGGACGATCTGGACCAGGAACGTCAGGCACTGCAGTTCGAGGCCGTCGAACCGGTCCCCGGCCGCCTCCCGGATCCAGGCGATCCGCTGGTCGTAGTACTCGGCCGTGGTGGTACTGAGCACCTCGGGACCGACGTACCCGGCGGCCAGGCTCGGATTCACCCCGACGATGTCCGCCTCGCGAGCGGCGATCCCGAGCACCCGCCGGCCGCCGCCACCGATGATGATCGGGGGGTGGGGCCGGCTGTAGGGAAGCGGGGCCCCGACCGCGCCGGTGATCGTGTAGTGCTCGCCGTCCAGCGTGGCCGCGCCTGTCGACCACAGCGACTTCATCACGGCGAGCGACTCGGCCATCCGGGAGATCCGCACCCCGGGCGGGTCGTTGACGATCCCCGACTGCTCGTAGTCGGTCGTCATCCACCCCGCCCCGAGGCCGAATTCGACGCGGCCCTCGGACATCAGGTCCAGCGTGGCGATCTCCTTGGCCAGGACGATGGGGTGGCGGTAGTCGTTGCCGAAGACGAGCGAGCCCACCTTCAGCTCCGTCGTCGCCTCGGCGGCCACGGTCAGGGCGACCAGGGGGCCGAACTGGTCCTCGAAGTGGTCGGGGATGAACAGGCTCGAATACCCGAGGCCCTCGATGGTGCGGGCGAGGTCACGCCAGGCGGCGCCCGACGAGGCGTTCGACAGCTGGACGCCGAAGCGGAAGGGAGTCATGTCCCGAGCCTAGGGCCGGAGGCTTTACGCTGTAGGGGTGGCGCCTCTAAACCCCGTCAGCGACACCGTCGAGCCCTGGGCCCCGGACTCCTGGCGCGCCCGGCCGGCCGCACAGCAGCCGACCTGGCCGGACGAGGCCGCCCTCAAGCAGGTCCACGCCAGACTGACCGGGCTGCCGCCCCTGGTGTTCGCCGGGGAGGCCCGCCACCTGACCCGCTCACTGGGCCACGCGGCCGACGGTCGGGCCTTCGTGCTCCAGGCGGGCGACTGCGCCGAGTCGTTCTCCGAGTTCACGGCCGACGGCATCCGGGACAAGCTCAAGGTCATTCTCCAGATGGCAGTCGTCCTGACCTACGGCGCCGGGCTCCCCGTGGTCAAGGTCGGCCGGATCGCCGGACAGTTCGCCAAGCCCCGCAGCTCACCGACCGAGCAGGTGGGTGACGAGGTCATCGACTCGTTCCGCGGCCACATGGTCAACGACGACCTTCCCGAGCGGGCGGCCCGCGTGCCCGACCCCACCCGGCTCGTCACCGCCTACGAACAGTCCGTGGCCACCCTCAACCTGCTGCGGGCCTTCACCAAGGGCGGGTTCGCCGATCTCAG
>CAZULR010000091.1:0-6904 GCA_964621235.1 uncultured Acidimicrobiaceae bacterium | reverse complement strand
TGGCCACCCTCAACCTGCTGCGGGCCTTCACCAAGGGCGGGTTCGCCGATCTCAGTCAGATCCACGCCTGGAACCAGGAGTTCGTGGCCAGTTCGTCCGAGGGTCGTCGCTTCGAGGCGATCGCCGAGGGCATCGACAGCGCGCTCCGCTTCATGGACGCCTGCGGCATCAATCTCACGGGCGAGGACACGCTCCACCAGGTCGACTTCTGGACCAGCCACGAGGCCCTGATCCTCGACTACGAGGAGGCACTCACCCGGCGGGACTCGCTGACCGGCGACTGGTACGACTGCTCGGCGCACATGCTGTGGGTCGGCGAGCGCACCCGCCAGCTGGACGGCGCCCACTGCGAGTTCCTCGCCGGCGTCCACAATCCGGTCGGGTCCAAGGTGGGCCCCGGGGCCTCCGCCGACGACGTGGTGGCCCTGTGCGGACGCCTCAACCCCGACCGGGTACCCGGACGGCTGACGCTGATCACGCGGTTCGGCGTGGACGCAATCGGCGACCACCTTCCCGACCTGCTCCGGGCGGTCGACACCGAGGGCCACCCCGTGGTCTGGATGTGCGATCCGATGCACGGCAACACGTTCACGGCCGAAGGTGGCCAGAAGACACGCCGGTTCGACGACATCATCGGCGAGCTGCAGTCGTTCTTCCGGATCCACCGTGAGGCGGGGACCTGGCCGGGCGGGGTGCACCTCGAACTCACCGGCGACGACGTCACCGAGTGTCTCGGCGGCGTGGAGGACATCGTGGAGGGCCAGCTGGGCCAGCGCTACACCACGACGTGTGACCCCCGACTCAACGGTCGCCAGGCCCTCGACCTGGCCTTCCGGATCGCCGACCTGCTCCGTCATTGAGCGCCTCCAGGGTGGAGCGGGCCGATCCGTCGTCCCCCCAAAACGTCCGCCCACCATCCCTGGAGAACCCGATTCGGGGACCGATCAGGTCTGGAGTCCCAGGTCAACGGGGGGTATTGACCCACCACGGGTTGAATCCCACAATGGATGCGGCCTCGACTCCGACCGGACACCGGTCGATGGTCAGCACGCAGGCGGACGACCCCCTTCCACGACTGGAGCCATCCCCACCATGCATCGAGCCGATCCGGCCGCAATCCGACGCACGCACCGTCGGCGACTCACCGCTGTGCCGGTCCTCCTGGTGGCCGTGGTCACCCTCCTGTCCAGCATCGCCGCATGGGTCGCCACCGGCGCCGAATCGGCGGCGGCCACGACCGGTCCGTCGGCCACGGGTCCGCTCGCGTCCCACGCCCTCCCCGCCGAGCCGGCGGCCAACGCCGGCAGCGTGTCGGCGTACTGGCTCGTCGGCGCCGACGGTGGGGTCTTCGCCTTCGGCGGTTCCCCGTATTACGGGTCGATGGGCGGTACCCACTTGAACAAGCCCGTGGTCGGCCTCGCGGCCACTGCACCCCGCGATTGGGGCGGCTACCGGGAGGTTGCCTCCGACGGTGGGGTGTTCACATTCGGCAATGCGGGCTACTTCGGCTCCATGGGCGGTCAACCGTTGAACAAGCCCATCGTGGGCATGGTCGGCACACCGGACGGCAACGGCTACTGGCTCGTCGCCTCCGACGGAGGGATCTTCGCCTTCGGTGACGCCGGGTTCTTCGGCTCGATGGGCGGGTCGCACCTGAACCAGCCCATCGTGGGGATGGACGCGTCACCGGATGGCAAGGGATATTGGCTGGTCGCCTCCGATGGCGGGGTGTTCGCTTTCGGTGACGCCGGGTTCTTCGGGTCCACCGGCAACATCCGCCTCGTCTCCCCGATCGTCTCGATCGCAGGGCTCCACAGCGGCCTGGGCTACCTGCTGACGGCCGCCGATGGCGGGGTGTTCGCTTTCGGCGCCGCCGGCTTCTACGGATCGCTCGGCGCCACCCCCAAGATCCAGCCCATCGCGTCCCTGGCCAGGACGATCGACGGTGGTGGCTATTGGATGGTCAACACCAACGGCGCCGTCACCGCGTTCGGGGACGCCACCTACTGGGGTTCCACCCCGCAGGTCATCGCCGCGCCCATCGTAGGAATCGTGCAGGCACCGGGCACCGGCTCCTTTACGGCTTCGGACTATCCACCGGGCAGCTACGGCTACGACATCTCGAACTACCAGTGCGGCAACTTTCCGCCTGCACCACACACCGTCTCCGTGGTCCAGGTCGTCGGTGCCTCGTACGGGCCGACGAATCCCTGCCTGGCCGGTGAGGCGGCATGGGCGGGCGGTGGGCTCAACCTCTACGCATTCCTCACCTACGGCGAAACCACCAGTGCGTACGACCCCGCCTGCGCGGCGATCGTCCAGAACTCCTGCAATTTCGGTTTCGCCGCGGGCATCGACGCCTACGACAAGGCGGCGTCCGCCGGCATCGACGCCCAGGTGGCCTGGTGGCTTGACGTGGAGAATCCCAGTCCTTCCTCCGGGCTGCCGTTCTGGTCGACAAACCAAGCAGCCAACGCCTCACTGATCCAGGGCTTCATGGATGCCCTCCATGCCAAGGGAATCAACAGCGTGGGCGTCTACGCCAGCCCCGGCGTGTGGTCGGGCATCGTCGGCAACTACTCGCCCGCCGTCCCCTACTGGGCCGCCGACTGGGGTCCGGCGCCGACCGCCACCTGCACGTCGGTCCACCAGTGGTTCCCGGGGGCGCTGCCGTCCGGCCCCGTGGTCATGGTCCAGTACGGGGTCGGGACCTGGGACGAGGACTACGCCTGCTGATCGGTCGTCCCGGTCCCGACCGACATCCACGACCGCCCCGCCTCGGTGGTCGGCTCGGTCCCGCCGCCCACGCCCTCGGTGCCGAGGTGGTGCGCGCCGTCGTTGTAACCGATCAGCTTCCACGAGCCACCGTCGACCTCCCACGTGGTGAGTGAGGCGTGCTGGGTGCGCAACTTCATACGCGCCCCCTCACGTCCTCCCACCACCGGCAGCTTGGTCAGCAACGATGCCTCGACCACGCCGGCGTGGCTGGCCACCACGACCAGTTGGCCAGGGTGGCGCGCCGCCACCGCGTCGAGGGCGTCCGACACCCGGTTGACGAATCCGGTCCAGCTTTCCCCTCCCGGGGCGATGACCCGGTCGGGATCGGTGTCCCAGTCGGGATTGCCGAACCGGGTGCTGAAGTCGCCCCAGTCCAGGCCATCAGCCTCGCCGGGGTGGAGTTCGCAGAAGCCGCACTCCTGCACCGGCTCCCGGGGCTCGGTCTCACCCGGGGCTCGCAACGCCGGCGCGAGGATCGTGGCGGTCTCCACGGCGCGGGGCAGCACGCTCGAGTAGAGGGCGTCGGCACCGGCCAGCTCACCGGTCTCGGTCAACCGTGCCGCCAGAACGGCCACCTGGGCTCGACCACGGTCGGTCAGGCCGGTGCAGCCCGCGGGCCCACCGCACACGCCCGACACGTTGCACACCGCCTCACCGTGACGGACCAGCACGAGACGGGTGGCCGAGGGGGCGAGGCTCCCCATCGTCCGGATCCCGTCCGGTGGTGCCTGAGGGCTCGGGCCCTCCGGCGAACCGGTGCCCGCACCGGTCAGCGCATCGAAGCCGGAGCCCGCGTCGATCATGCCAGTTCGCCGACGAAGCGCTCGAGCTGGCGCAGGGTCCGGCATTCGACCACTTCATCGCAGTAGTTGGCGTAGTCCCCCACCACCGAGTCTCCCGAGTCCCAGTAGGCACGGGGCTCCGGATTGAGCCAGTACACGTGTCGGGCCCGGGCCTTCATCTCCTTGACCACCCAGGCGCCGGTCGAGTGGTAGTTGTTCCGGGCATCGCCCAAGAGGAGGATGCTCGTCTTCGGGGTGATCTCCTCGCCCCAGCGCTCCCAGAACACGGTCAGGGCGTGGCCGTAATCCGAGTGCCCGTCGACCCAGACGACGTCGGCCTCGGTGTTGATCCGGTGGACCGCCTCGGCCGGGTCGTCGACCCCCTCGAAGAAGCGCGTGACCTCGTCGATCCCGTCGATGAACACGAAGCTGCGCACCTTGGAGAACTGGGAGCTGATGGCGTGCACCAGGTGCAGCGTGAACCGGGCGAAGGACGCCACCGAGCCCGAGATGTCGGCGATGACGATGATCTCGGGCTTGGACGGGCGCGGGTAACGGAACTTCGGGTCCATGGGGACGCCCCCCGTCGACAGCGCGTGGCGCATCGTCGACCGGAAGTCGAGCGGCCCCTTCCGACCGTGACGGCGCTTGCGAGCCAGGCGGACGGCCAGTTTGCGGGACAGCGGGGCGAGGGACTTGCGCAGGGCCACGAGCTCGTCCCGGGTGGCGTGCATGACGTCGATGTCCTCGGGCAGCGGCTTGCGGATCGACTTGGCCAGCGCCTCGCTCCCCCGGTCGGCGACCAGCCGCCGGCGGATCTCGGCCTCGATCTCCTTGCGCAGCTGGTCGATCCGGGCCTGGTACTCGTCGCGCAGCAGGCGCTCCTCGAGCCCGGTCAGCGCCACGGCCGGGGGCGTCGGCTCGTGGGTGCCCTCCTCGATGTGCGATGAGGCCGACCGGCGCGCCTGATCGACCAGCCGGTCCATCACCTTGTCGAGGTCGAGGTTCCGCAGGGTCCGGTAGAGGTAGTAGGTGCCTCCCACCGGGCGTCCGGCCTCCATGCCGGCGTACCGGTCGACGGCCTGACGGGCCACGGCCTGGACCATCGCCGGATTGGCGCTGAGCAGCGCCTTGAAGAGCATGTCGGCCAGCTCCTCGGGGGTCATCCCCTCGCCGCCCCCGCTGCCGCGCCCCTTGCCCTGGCGGCCGCCCCGGCCCGGCTGGGACGACTCCTCGTTCTCCGACTCGGTGCCAACGTCTTGATCGTCCTCGCCATCGATGCGGTAGTTGGGCCCCCGCATCGAGAAGTAGATCTCGAACGCCGTCTCGTACGCCGGCCAGTGGGTCGAGGACTTCACCAGGCTGGCGCCGAGGGTGTACTTGATGGCCTCGCGGTCCTCCAGCGGGACGTGCTTTAGCGTCTCCGCCGCGTCCAGGTGCTCGGTCAGCGACACCGGGATCCCGGCGGCCCGGAGCTCGGCGACGAAACCGGTGAGGAGGTCCAGCACGTCCGTCGCCGACTCAGCCGGAGGTGTCCAGGCCGGCCAGCTCCTTGGCCGCCCGGTCGATGTCGGAACGGTACTTGAGCAGGATGTGCAGCGTGTCCTTGGCCTGCTCGGCATCGATCGACTCCACCCCGAGGACCACCAGCGTGCGGGCCCAGTCGAGCGTCTCGGACACCGACGGGGCCTTCTTCAGGTCGAGCGAGCGGATCGACCGGACGATGCGGGCCACCTGGTCGGCCAGGGCCTGACTGATGCCCGGCACCCGCGTCTCGATGATGGCCCGCTCCCGCTCCATCTGCGGGTAGTCGATGTGCAGGTAGAGGCAGCGGCGCTTCAGGGCCTCCGAGAGCTCGCGGGTGTTGTTGGAGGTGAGGAACACGAGGGGGATCTGGCTCGCCCGGACGGTGCCGAGCTCCGGGATCGACACCTGGTACTCGGACAGGATTTCGAGCAGGAGCGCCTCGGTCTCGAGTTCGACCCGGTCGACCTCGTCGATCAACAGCACCACCGGCTCGGTGGACTTGATCGCCTCGAGGAGGGGGCGGGTGAGGAGGAACTCCTCGGAGAAGATGTCGTCCTCGAGCTGCTGCCAGGACTGGCCCGAGTCCGCCTGGATGCGCAGCAGCTGCTTCTTGTAGTTCCACTCGTAGAGGGCCTTGGACTCGTCCAGCCCCTCGTAGCACTGGAGGCGGATCAGGCGGCTACCCGTGAGCCTCGCCACGGACTTCGCCAACTCGGTCTTGCCGGTACCGGCCGGCCCCTCGACCAGGACCGGCTTGGCCAGTCGGTCCGCCAGGTAGACGACCCCGGAGATCCCGTCGTCGGCCAGGTAGTCCACCCCGGCCAGGCCGGACCGCACGGCGTCGATCGACTCGAAGCGGGGTTCCCCTGGCTCCGGGAAACCGGTCGTGATCTCCCGGTCCCCCCGCCCGATGGGGGTGCTGTCCTGACTCATGTACGTACCTGACCTGTTCCTGTGACGACGTATCTGACGGAGGTGAGTTCCCGCAGGCCCATCGGGCCACGGGCGTGGAGCTTCTGCGTGGAGATGCCGATCTCGGCGCCGAGCCCGAGTTCGCCGCCGTCCACGAAGCGCGTCGAGGCGTTGACGACCACGGCGGCGGCGTCCACCTCGCCCGTGAACCGGCCGGCGGCCGCGATGTCCCGGGTGACGATGGCCTCCGAGTGGCCCGAACCGAACCGGGTGATGTGGTCGATCGCCGTGTCCAGCGAGTCCACGACGGCGATGCTCAGTGTCAGCCCGAGGAATTCGGCGGCGAAGTCGTCATCGGTGGCCGCACCTATGTGAGGCAGGATGCCACGTGCGGACTCGTCACCGAGCAGGGTGACGCCGTCGAGCGCAGTCGCCACCCGGGGCAGGAAGTCGGCCGCGACGTCCCGGTGCACCACGAGCGACTCGGCGGCGTTGCAGACACCGGGACGCTGGGTCTTGGCGTTGACCACGATCGCCTCGGCCATGTCGAGGTCGGCGGCGGCGTCCACGTAGACGTGGCAATTACCGATGCCGTCGAGCACGTACGGCACGGTGGCATGCTCCTGGATCGAGTCGATGAGCGAGGCGCCACCCCGCGGGATGAGGCAGTCGATGATGCCGTCGAGCTGCATGAACGCCACGGCCGACTCCCGGCTCGTGTCCTGCACGAGGCCGACGGCATCGACCGGCAGTCCGGCCTTGGTCAGTCCGTCCCGCAGGGCGGTAGCCACCACCCGATTGGTCGCGATCGCCGACGACGAGCCCCGCAGCAGGACGGCGTTTCCCGACTTGAGGCACAGGCCGGCGGCGTCGCTGGTCACATTGGGCCGGTTCTCGTAGATGAT
>CAZULR010000090.1:0-8598 GCA_964621235.1 uncultured Acidimicrobiaceae bacterium | reverse complement strand
GTCTGCGTCTTCATCGGCGCCCTCCTGATCCTCGGCGGGATCTTCCACTTCATCCGTGCCCTCGACCACGAGGAGCAGCACCGGGCCTGGGTGGCGATCGCCGGCCTGCTCGAGGTCGTCATCGGTGTCGTGATGATCCGGCACCTCGACCTGACCAAAGCGGCCATCGGCCTCCTCATCGGCGTGGTCTGGATCGTCCAGGGCATCGTCGCCCTGATGGGCGGCATCATGGGCGGGGCCAAGGGCGTGCGCGGCTGGGCCATCGGCTTCGGCCTGGTCAGCCTCATCGCCGGCATCGTCGTGGTGTCGGTCCCGTCCTCGTCGGTCAACGCCCTCGCCACGCTGCTGGGCATCTGGTTCATCGTCATGGGGATCCTGGAGCTGGTCGGCGGCTTCGTGCTCCGCTCCCAGCTCAAGAGGGCCGGCGTCTGACCGGCCCACAGCGCGGCTGATCCCGACTGGTCCCGACGGACCGGCTGGGTGCCGCCGCGGCCGCCCCACTGGACAGCCGTCGGAGGGCTATGGCAGCGTCCTCGCCGACGGCGGCGCCGTGGCCGCCGAGGGAAGGGGGGACCACGACGTGGGCGACGAGACGCTCGACGAGCAGCTGCAGGCGCTCATCGGCAAACCCGTGGGCCGGGGTGGCGCGTCCGTCGCCCCGGACCCGGTCAACCAGCCGATGATCCGGCACTGGGCCGCCGCCTTCGCCGACCACAACCCGGTCTACGTGGACCCGGATGCCGCGTCCCGGTCCCGCTTCGGCCAGATCGTGGCCCCCCCGATCATGCTCCAGACCTGGACGATGCCGACGCCGACGTTGGCGGGCATCGCCGAGCGTGGCGGGTCACCGGTGGAGACCGAGGAGGAGACGGCGTTGGCCGTGCTCGACCGGGCCGGCTACGTCGCCACCCTGGCCACCAACACGGAGTTCGAGATCGTGCGCTACCTGCGCCTCGGCGAGGTCGTGTCGTCCACCACGGTGTTCGAGTCGATCTCCGAGGAGAAGCGGACCCGGATGGGCCGCGGGCGCTTCGTCACCTGGGTCACGACCTACACGGTGGAACCGGACGAGGTGGTCGGGCGCCAGACGTTCCGGATCCTGAAGTTCGACCCCTCCGACGGTGCCGCGTGAGCCCGGTCCGGTTCACCGACCTGACTGTCGGCGACGAGCTGCCCGCCCTCGAGGTGCCGGTGACGGCGACGCTCATCGCCGCCGGGGCCATCGCCACGCGCGACTTCATGCCGGTCCACCACGACCGGGACTACGCAGCGAGCCAGGGTGCCCCGGACATCTTCATGAACATCCTGTCCGACACCGGGTACTGCTCCCGCTTCCTCACCGACTGGGCGGGCCCCGACGCCATGGTGGCCCGACTGGCCATCCGGTTGGGCGTCCCGGTCTTCCCGGGGCACACGATGACCTACACCGGAGCCGTCAGCGCCGTTTCGGCGGCGGACGGCCTCGGAGTCGTGGAGGTCGAGTTCCGGGCCGCAACCGACCTCGGCGACCACGTCTCCGGCTCGGCCACCCTGACGCTGCCCCTCGACGGGTGACGGCACCCGGGCGGTTGCGCCGCCCGGGTGGTCGGCCGTCGGGCACACTGGAGCCATGACCGACTGGACCGCCGTGGCCAAGCGCAACTCCCGATCGGTGCAGACCACCGTCGGCTGGATCTTCTGGGACCCGGGCGCGATCGCCCGCTACGAGGCGCTCGGCCTCCCCGAGGGACTCGCCGGGCCGCTCGGCTACCTCGCGTCGCGTGCCGCACCCCTGGCCCCGGCCGGGCCGGCCGCGGTGATCGCGGCCTTCGGCTCCATCAGCCCCCTCGGCATCGCCGCCGTCTTCGACCTCCTCGACGCCGACGGGTTCGTCCGGATGTGGGCGGCCCGTGACGAGGCCGTCCGTGAAGGACTGGCGGCCCACGCACCGGACTTGCTCGATCCCCTGGCCCGGTTCGGGCCCGACCTCTGGGCCGTGGTGGACGCGCTCCCGAGCGTGGGTCGGGTCTTCTTCGGTGCGCACCTGGGGATGTCCCGGCCGACCGACCCCGCCCTGTCCGGGTGGCACGCCGTCAACTGCCTCCGTGAATGGCGCGGCGACACCCACTGGGCGCTCGTCGTCGCCGCCGGGCTGACGCACGCCGAGGCCTCCATCCTCCACAACGCCTGGCTCGGCTACGAGGGCGACTGGCTGGCCCTGTCGCGGGGGACCACCCCCGAAGCACTCGAGGACGGGTGGCGGACACTCGAGACGAAAGGACTGGCGGTGGGCCGGGAGGTGCAGGACAGGGGGATCGCCCTCCGCCAGCAGATCGAGGACGACACCGACCGGCTGACCGGGCTGCCCTGGCAGCTGCTGGGAGCGTCCCGCGCCGACGAGTTCGCAGCAGCCTTCGAGCCGCCCTGCGAACTGCTGCTCCGCCGGGTCGACGACACGGCCGGGCCTAACTACCAGCCCGCCTCACGGGTCCGGGTCGGCCGGTGAGCCCCGCCTCCGTCGGCCGGCGCGCGCTCGTCACCGGGGCGACCCGAGGGATCGGGCGGGCGACGGCGGTGGCGTTGGCCTCGACGGGTTGGGACGTGGCCGTGACCGGACGGACTGCGCACCGGGGCGAGGGACGGGACGACTCGGACACGGGCGCGGGCCGCCCCCTGCCCGGCAGCCTCGACGAGACCGGTGAGGCCATCCGGGCGGCGGGTACCCGGTCGCTCGAGATGATCGCCGACCTCCACGACCATGACGCCCTACGTGCCGCGGTGGAGCGGGTGGAGACGGCGTGGGGCGGGGTCGACCTGCTCGTCAACAACGCCGTCGACACCGCACCCGGCAGCATGGTGGCGATCATGGACCTCCACGTTGCCCAGCTCGAGGCGAAGCTGGCCGCCAACGCCGTGGCGCCGTTCGTACTGATCCAGTGCGTGCTGCCCGGGATGCTGGCCCGCGGCGGCGGCACGGTGATCGACGTCACCTCCCACACGGCCACCGCCGATCCTCCGGGACCGGTCGGCCAGGGCGGCTGGGGTGTGGCCTACGCGGCGTCCAAGGCGGCGGCCCACCGGTACGCGCCGCTGTTGGCCGTCGAACTGGGCGACCGGGGGATCCGGGCCTACAACCTCGACCCGGGCTACGTCGAGACCGAGCGCCAGATCGTCAACGCCGCCGCCCTCGGCCTGGTCGGTCACTACACCGGAGCCCCGCCGTCGGTGCCGGCGGCGGCCATCGCCTGGATGGTCGACCATCCCGAGTCGCTCGTGAACGGGCAGACCGTCCGGGGCCTGAAGCTGGCCCTGGCGGAGGGACTCCATCCCGACTGGCGGGAGCAGTGACGGTGGCGGACGTCCCGAACGCCGGCGACGCGCCCGCGGAGGAGCCGTCGGTGACCGTCTACTGGCGCCGGGGCTGCCCCTTCTGCGCATCGCTGCGCCGGGGGCTGCGCCGGCACGGCCTGCCCGTCACCGAGGTCGACATCTGGGCCGATCCCGCCGGCGCCGCCTTCGTGCGGGGCCATGCCGGGGGGAACGAGACCGTGCCTACCGTCGACATCGCCGGGACCGTGCTCGTCAACCCCTCGGCCACCGAGGTGGCCCAACGGGCCGCCGCGGCCGGCATCGCCGTGACTCCGCCCACGGCCAGGTGGTTCCACCGCAGCAGGTGAGGGCGCTCCGGCCTCGACCACCCGGCACGCGGCGGAGCACTCACGCGGGGAGGGCCAGGCCGGCGTAGGCCGCGGCCACGCCGAGCACCGCACCGCCGACGAGTGCCCACACCACACCGCGCCGCAGAGCCAGGAGCCAGGCGCCGGCGAGCACCAGCACGCCTAGCTGCCACCACTCGGCCAGGGCCAGGGCGAGGGGAACGGTGGCACCGGCGATCGCACCGATGGACGCAGCGCCCGCTCCGGTCAGGAAGGCCTGGGCCCAGGCATTGGTACGCAGTGCGTCGAAGCGGGGGGCGCCGACGAGCACGAACACGAAGGACGGGGTGAAGGCCACGACAGCGGCCAGGAGCCCACCGAGGATCCCGGAGGCCGCGTACCCGACCACCGCGACCGTCTGGACCACGGGTCCCGGGGTGATCTGCCCCAGGGCGACCGCGTCGAGGAACTGTCCGGCCGACATCCAGTGGTAGGTGTGCACGGCGTCGTGCTGCATCATCGGGATGATGACGAAGCCGCCGCCGTAGGAGAACAGGCCCACCTTCAGGGCGACCCAGGTGAGTGCCCCGAGCCCCCCGGCCGCGAGCAGGGGCACGACCCCGACGGGGACGAGCGCCGGCAGGCGGTGGTCGGGGCCGGCCCGCCGGGGACGCCGGACGGTGGCTTCGAGCACCCCGCACGCCGCCAGGACAAGGACCAGCCAGGGCCCGACGGTTGCCGCGGCCAGCCCCCCGAGGACCAGGTAGGCCACCCACCGTGCCCGGGCGGCGGTCGCACCACCGGCCCGTCGCCAGCTGCCGGGCAGGAGGCCGAGCGCCGCCTGGAGCGCCACCGCGGGCACCGCCGCGCCGGCGCCGGCGGATGCGCCCCGGATCCACAGCGGTGCGTGCGGGGCGAAGAACAGCACCGAGAGCGCCAGGATGGCGACCAGGCCGGGCACGATGAAGCACAGCCCGCCGACCAGTGCTCCCTTGGCGCCCCGTAGCCGCCAGGCGCAGAGGATGGCCAGCTGCGTCGAGGCGGGGCCCGGGAGCAGGTTGGTGGCGGCGATGCCGTCCTCGAACTCGCCATGGCTGAGCCACCCGCGTCGCTCGACGCACAGCGAGCGGAACAGCGCGATGTGGGCGGGCGGGCCGCCGAAGCCGATGCACCCGATGCGTCCCCACTCCTTGGCGATGGTGGTGAGGGGAACAGGCACCGGGTCACTCACCGGGGCGAGCGAGCCGGGCGGCGGTGCCTCACAGCAGGGGCTCGCTCGGCACGTCAAAGTACTCCTGGTAGGCCCGGGTGCGGTCGCGGAGCTCGTCGGCGTCGAGTCCGGTGTCGGCGAACGTGTATCGGCTGCCGCCCCCGCCGCCATCGCCGGGGTGGGTCTCGAGGAAGGCGCGCATGCGGGACTCCGCTTCGACGGTGAACGCCAGGCCGAGCGCGTCGTAGACGGCGCCGATGGTGGCGAACGGATCGGCCATGAACTCACCGAACTGCACGTCCACCACCTGGTCGGCGGGCAGTGTGCCGTCGACACGGGCCGCCACCGAGCGGTCGAGGCCGAGGATGATGTCTTCGGCATATTCGGCTGCCGCCACGGTCACACTGGCCTCGTCACTCGCCATGCTGCGCAGCAGTGCGGCGAGGGCGCTGATGGACGAGATCACCCGGACCGGGTCCCGGTGGGTCTGGATGACCAGGGCGTCGGGGTACTCGTCGAGCAGGGCACCCAGGCTCCAGAGGTGACACGGGGATTTGAGCAACCACCGGTCGCCGGCGTGGCGGCTCTGGAGGTGCTGGAGGAAGATGCGGTGCCACCGGTAGGCCGGCGCCATGTCGGATTCGTGCAGCAACCACCGGTCATAGGCGGGCACGTCGTACTGGGTGGGGAAGATCATCGAACGGAAGTCGGCGCCGGTGATGCGGACGCACTCCTGGGCGAGTGTGGCCCCCAAGGGGTGGAAGTCGGTGAAACCCGGGATGATCAGGTCGGGCATCGCCGCGATGGCGTCAGACTCGGCGATCCGGGGGTCGGTGGTGAACGTGGCCGTCTCCGGCGGCGGCACCGGTTGGTCCACCTCCCACGTCAGGGGCGCCCGGTTGGAGGGATCCTGGGCCAGCAGGT
Source organism: uncultured Acidimicrobiaceae bacterium (assembly GCA_964621235.1). Lineage (GTDB taxonomy): Bacteria > Actinomycetota > Acidimicrobiia > Acidimicrobiales > RAAP-2 > Bog-756. Next base: position 2,829 of record CAZULR010000090.1, on the reverse strand, counting down.
CGTAGAGGATCGTCGTACCGGTCCGGGGCTGGCCCACGATCACGATGGGGCGGGCGATCGCCCCGTCGGCGACTTCAGGATGCTGGTGCCGCCAGTCCAAGATCCGGAGTCGGGTGGTCAGGTAGTTGACCATCTCGCCCTCGACGATGGTCCGACCGAGGTCGTTCAGCCGGGCCGGGCCGTCGAGGTCGTCCAGGAGGCGGTCGAATCCGTCCCGCCAGGAGTCCTCGCCGAGATCCGTGTGGCCCGTCGCGTCGGTGGCGGCCTCGACCATGGCGTCGCCGTCGAATCGGGGGCCGGTCATCTCAGGCCCTCCCCAGAGGGACGACGGCGGTGGTCACGTCCGGCGGATCGGGGTTGTCGAGCCATCGGACGCACACGAATCCGCGGTGGCGCCCACCGGTGTCGAGCCACTCGGACCGGCCGTCGGCAGCGGAAGGTGGAGGGGAGGCCGCCACCACGATCCGGACCCGGCCGTCGGACCCGGAGGTCAGTGCGGCGTTGGTGACCGACGTGTGGCGCCGGCGCGAGTCGATGCACTCGTGCCAGATGTTCTCGACCGAGACGTTCCAGTAGCGGGTGCCGGGCGGGGTGAACTCGATGGTCAGGGCCTCGTCCGGGCCCAGCTTGAAGGTGCCCAGGACGTAGAGGTTGTCCGGGGTGGTGTTCTCGCCGCCCAGCGCCTCGGCGGCCACGGTCAGCAGCTCGTTCGGGCGCTCGAGCGCCTCGGGCAGCACGCCGTGGTGGAGGGTGAGCAGCTTGGCGACGGTCCAGCCCCAGGCGGTCATCTGCTCGGCGATCCGTGCATCAGTGGGAAGGTCCGGCGGCCCGGGGGGGTCGAGCGGGGTGATGGCGAACACCGCCTCGGTCTCGGTCGCCCGGTCGCCGATGTACTGGCGCACCACGATGGCGGAGGCGTCGTCGGGCACCGGCACCCAGGTGGCCCCGTCGAGGTCGGCCACCGACGGCTCGTCGGGCGCCAGCACCAGGGCGAAGCGGCCGTCGGCGTCGAGCACCAGGTCGGTGTCCGACACGTAGGCGGCCATGCGCCGGGGGGTCAGGCCCCGGCCGGCGAGCACCTGGAAGCCGAGGTACGTGACCGAGTTGCGGGCACCCGTCACCCGGTAGCGCAGGGCCCCGTCGATCATGGCCAGGTGGTAGGCACCGTCAGGGTTCGGCCCGCCCACCATCCGTGCGGGCGAGTTCATCGGGAAGAACCACGGGAGCTGCGGGTCCACGTCGAGCGACACCTCGGCGGCCAGTGCGGTGATGCGCCCGAGGGCCCGGTAGCCCTCGATCAGCTCGAGCTCCGTCTCGGACTCCTCGGCGACCATCGCCGCCATGTCGTCGAGCAGGGAACGCACCAGGGCCCACGCCGCCGACGTCGCCTCGCCCCCCACTGTCCGTCCGTCACCCATCGCGTCCCCCTTCGTCGCGACCGACACCCTACGCACGCGCCCGCTCCCGGCGCGGTCCCGACGTCGGTGGGGTGCCTACCCGCCAGCCACGACGTACCGGGCGGCCGGTGTGCCCGGCGGGTTGGTGACGCCGGGAACGGCGTCAGGGTTGGTCACACAGACCTCGCCCTCCAATCCGTCCGGGTCCCGGAAGAAGATGCTCAGCACCGGTCCGAAGTCCGTCACGAAGGAGTCGGCGGCCCCGCAGGCGATGAGCCGCTCCCGGATGGTCTCGAACGCGTCCACCGAGGCGGCCTGCAGCGCGAAGTGGTCGAGCCGACCACGACCGAACATCGGTACCTGTCGTTCGGCCTCGGTGTTCCCCTCGATCTGGAAGACGTTGAGCTCCGCCCAGGGCCCGACCTTGATGATGGAGAGCCGCACCGCGTCGTTGCCCTCGACCTCGGGTGCGTTCCGCACCACCTCGGCCTCGAACACCTCCTCGTAGAAAGCGTGCAGCCGGGTGGCGTCGTTGGTCAGGGTGGCGACGTGGTTGAGTCCGATGGTCAGCATGGCGGCTCCCGGAGGTGGCGGACGTGGGTCGGCTGGCACGACCGGTCACCGACCGTGCCAACCGCCAGCGTACGGCGGGAGTGCGGGCGGCCGGGACGCCATGGGGCAGGCCGTCTGGTTGACTGACCCCATGAGCGACGCCACCGCCACGGACCTGCCCTTCCACGACCGCACGGACTTCGAGGACGCCGACCGCGGCTTCGTCGGAGCACTCGACCCGTGCGTCATCACCGACCCGACGGGCCGGGTGGTCTGGGACAACGACGCCTACGGGTTCCTGGCCGGGGAGTGCCCCGACACGGCCCACCCGAGCCTCTGGCGCCAGGGGCAGCTGGTGTCCCGCCAGGGCCTGTACGAGGTGTGCGACGGGATCTACCAGGTCCGCGGCCTCGACCTGTCGAACATGACGCTGGTCGAGGGCGACGAGGGCGTGATCGTCATCGACCCGCTCATCTCGGCGGAGACGGCAGCGGCCGCGCTGGCGCTCTACCGGGCCCACCGGGGTGACCGCCGGGTGACGGCGGTCATCTACACCCATGCCCACGTGGACCACTTCGGCGGCGTGCGCGGCGTCCTCGACGACGAGACGATCGGTTCCGGCCTGCCGATCCTGGCCCCCGACGGGTTCATGGAGTCCGCCGTCTCCGAGAACGTCTACGCCGGGGTGGCCATGAGCCGTCGCGCCGTCTACATGTACGGCGCCGCCCTGGAGAAGGGCCCCGCCGGCCAGATCGGCTGCGGCCTCGGGATGACCAACTCGACGGGCTCCATCGGCCTGGTGCCGCCCACCGTCGACATCACCCACACCGGCCAGGAGGAGGTGCTCGACGGCGTCCGCATCGTCTTCCAGGTGACCCCG
>CAZULR010000089.1:0-8601 GCA_964621235.1 uncultured Acidimicrobiaceae bacterium | reverse complement strand
CCACCGACGAACCGACCCACGACCAATCAACCCACCACCGCACCCGGCGGTGGGACCGACCGAGAGGAACCCCCATGGAGATCGACAGCGGCGGCGTGACCATCCACGTGGAGGTGGTCGGCGAGGGCCGGCCCGTCCTCCTCCTGCACGGCTTCCCCGACTCGGGGGCCCTCTGGCGCCACCAGGTCCCGGCCCTCGTCGACGCCGGATTCCAGGCGGTCGTGCCGGACCTGCGCGGCTTCGGCGCCTCGGGCACGCCGGACGACGTCGAGGCGTACTCGCTGCTGTACACGGTGGGTGACCTCGTGGCCGTCCTCGACCACCTCGGCATCGGACGGCCCCACGTGGTCGGGCACGACTTCGGGGCCGCCACCGCCTGGGCCATGGCGGCGTTCCTGCCCGACCGGGTCGACCACCTCGTCGCCCTGTCGGTCGGGCAGCCCTCGTCCTTCCGGTCGGTGGGTGTCTCCCAGCTCGAGAAGTCCTGGTACATGTTCTTCTTCCAGTTCCCCGGCGTGGCCGAGCAGTGGTTGGCGGCCGACGGTTGGGCCAATTTCCGCGCCTGGTCCCACCACCCGGACGCCGATGCCGTGGTGGCACGGTGGGAGGCCACGGGCACGCTCACCGCCGCCCTCAACTGGTACCGGGCCAACATCCCGCCCGAGGGTTTCGTGGCGCCGGATCTCGAGCTGCCGGCGGTGCAGGCCCCGACCATGGGCGTGTGGAGCAGTGGCGACTTCGCCCTCACCGAGGAGCAGATGACCGGGTCCGAGCGCTACGTGTCGGGACCGTGGCGCTACGAGCGGGTCGAGGGCCCCGGCCACTGGATGCAGCTGGAGGCGCCCGAGGCGGTCAACGGGCTGCTGCTCGACTTCCTGCCGGCCTGACGGCGGGCGCCGCCCGGTAGCCTCGTCGGGGTGACGACCCTGGCAGGCCTGACCCACGTCTCGGCCACGGTCGACGTGGATGGCCCCGTCCATTACGTCGACTACGGCGGGCCGGCGGACGCGCCGCTCGTCGTGGCCGTCCACGGGCTCGGCGGGTCCCACCTCAACTGGGCCGCCGTCGCCCCCCACCTGGTCGGTGACAGTCGCCTGCTCGCGCTCGACCTGCTGGGCCACGGTCGGACCCCGGCGGCGGGCCGTCGCCCGGACGTCGCCGGGCACGTGCAGCTGGTGACGGGCTTCCTCGACCGGGTGGCCGACCGCCCGGTCATCCTGATGGGCAACTCCCTCGGCGGCCTGGTGGCCGCCCTCACCGCGGCATCGGCCCCCGAACGGGTGTCCGGTCTGGTGCTGGTCGACCCGGCCCTGCCCACCGAGCGCCTCGGGCTGGTCCACCCCCGGGTGGTGGCCAACTTCGTGGTCTGCTCCGTGCCCGGTGTGGGGGAGCGGTTCCTGACGGCCCGGCGCAACCGGACCACGGCCGAGCGCACGGTGCGCCGGGTCCTGACCGCCACCTGCGTGGACCCGTCGAGGGTCCCGTCCGACGTCGTCGACGCCCACATCGCGCTCACGGCGTCGGTGGACCGGACGGACGCCGATCGGGCCTACCTGACCTCGGCCCGCTCACTCGCCCGCATCATGGCCCGCTCCGGCCCGACGGTCGCCCGGCTCGACACCCTCGACGTGCCGGTGCTCCACCTGCACGGGGCCCGGGACCTGCTGGTGCCGCTCGGCGCGGCCCGGCGGATGGCCGAGGGGCGCGTCGACTGGCAGCTCGAGGTGGCCCGGGACATCGGGCACGCCCCGATGCTCGAGACGCCGGTGTGGACGGGGCTGCGCATCGCCGAGTGGCGCACCGGCGCCGGGGCGACGGCTTTCGCCGGCGCCGGTGGGTCGGCTGCGCCCGCACCCGTCGTCAGTTGACCTGGCGCTCCAGTCCCTCCCAGTACGGGGCGCGCAGCCGGAACTTCTGCAGCTTGCCCGTCGCCGTGCGGGGCAGCTCGTCGCGCAGCTCGACCCCCTTCGGGCACTTGTACCCGGCCAGCACCGACCGGCAGTGGGAGATGACAAGCTCCTCGGTGACACCGCTTGACTCGTCGGTCACCACTAGGGCCAGCACCATCTCGCCCCACTTCTCGTGGGGGATCCCGATGACGGCCACCTCGAGCACGCCCTCGAGCGAGAAGATGGCGTCCTCCACCTCGATGGACGAGACGTTCTCGCCCCCGGTGATGATGACGTCCTTCTTGCGGTCGAGGATGCTCAGGTGGCCCTCCTCGTCGAGCAGGCCACCATCACCGGTGTGGAACCAGCCGCCGGCCAGCGCGGCCGCCGACTCCTCGGGCTGGCGCCAGTAGCCGGCCATCACGGTGTTGGAGCGGGCCAGTACCTCACCGTGCTCGTCGACGGTGAGCGCGGTGCCGATGGCGGGCGCACCGGCCCGCATCAGCTTGCGGGCCCGCTGGTCCGACGGGAGGTCGTCCCACTCGGCCCGCGCCCGGTTGACGGTCAGGACCGGCGAGGTCTCGGTCAGCCCGTAGATCTGGATGAACTCCCAGCCGAGGTCCGACTCGATCCGCTCGATCGTCCGGGAGGGCGGCGGTGCGCCGGCCACCACGACACGGGTGGTGCCGGCACCGGGCACCGGGCCCTCCCAGTCGGCCGCGGCGTCGAGGACGGCGTTGACCACGGCCGGCGCCGCGCACAGCAGGGTGACGCCGTGGCGGTCGACCCGGCGCAGGATCTCCGGGCCGTCCACCTTGCGCAACGCCACCTGGGTCACGCCCATGCCTGCCGTGGTCCACGGCATGCCCCAGCCGTTGGCGTGGAACATCGGCAGGGTGTGGAGGTAGACGTCGCGGTCGGACACGCCGACGTGCCAGCCGAAGACGGTGGAGTTGACCCAGCAATTGCGGTGGGTGAGCTGGACGCCCTTGGGCCGGGCGGTGGTGCCCGACGTGTAGTTGATGGTGGCGGTGGCGGACTCGTCGGCCTCCCACGGCACGGGCTCGACCCCATGGGCGTAGAGGTCGGCGTCGGCCTCCGGCCCGAGCACGTAGCGCCGCTCCGGCCCGATCCCGGTGAGTGCCCCGTCGAGCTCCGGGTCGACCAGCAGCACGGTGGCGCCCGCGTGCTCGAGGATGTACTGCACCTCGGCGGGCGCCAGCCGGAAGTTGATCGGCACGAGGATCCTCCCCCATCCCGAGACGCCGAAGAAGGACGTCAGGAGCCGCGCCGAGTTGTGGGAGACGATGGCCACCCGCTCGCCCGGCGCGATGCCCAGGCGGTCGAGACCGGCGGCCTGGGCCCGGGCCCGCTCGGCCAGGGCGGCGAACGTCAGGGGCTCCCACGGCTCGGCGGGCTGGTCGGGCTCGTCGACCACGGCCACCCGCCCGGGGTACGAGACGGCGGCCCGGTCGAGGAACTGGCGGACATTGAACTGGACCTGCATGGCGCTCCCCCTGCTTCCGGTCAGAATCACCAATCTACGCTCTCTCGATGGCCGGCCCCGGTCCGACGGGGTGGCCGGTGCCCACGGCCCACAGCGTCGCTAAGGTGCCGCCATGTCCCCGCCACGCGTGGCCGTAGGCCCGTTCCCGTCCGAGTTCGCCACCGATGCCGTGCGGGCCGGAGGGGGGGAGGTCGTGGACCGGGACGATCGTCCCGACAGCCTGGTCTGGCTCGACCCGGGCGACGTCGACGGCCTGGCCGCATGGCTCGCCGCGGTGCCGGAGGCGCGCTGGGTCCAGCTGCCGTTCGCCGGGGTCGAGCGGGTGGCCGCGGCCGGCCTCCTCGACGACGAGCGGATCTGGACCTGCGCCAAGGGCGCCTACGCCGAACCGGTGGCCGAGCACGCCCTGACCCTGGCGCTCGCCGGCCTGCGGTACCTCCCGATCCGCGTGGCGGCGACCTCGTGGGGACTGCCCGCCGGGACCAGTCTCTACGACCGCAAGGTGACCATCCTGGGTGGGGGTGGGATTGCCACGTCGCTCCTCGAGCAGCTGGCCCCGTTCCGGGTCGAGGCCACGGTGGTACGGCGCACGCCCGGCGACGTGCCGGGTGCGGCGCGGGTGCTGCCGGTGGACCGGCTCCACGAGGCGTTGGCCGACCCCCTCGTCGTGGTGCTGGCGCTCGCCCTCACCCCGGAGACCACGGGCATCATCGGCGCCCCGGAGCTCGCGGCGATGCCGGAGAGCGCCTGGCTGGTGAACGTGGCCCGGGGTGGGCACGTCGACACCGCCGCGCTGGTGGACGCGCTCGGTGCCGGGTCCATCGCCGGAGCCGCCCTCGACGTCACGGACCCCGAGCCGCTGCCCGACGGGCACCCGCTCTGGCAGATGGAGAACTGCATCGTGACGCCGCACACGGCGGACACCATCGACATGGTGATCCCGCTGCTGGCCGAGCGGATCCGGGTCAACGTCCGCCGGTTGGCCGACGGTGACCCCCTGGTCGGACGGGTGGACGCCTCGGCCGGGTACTAGGCGCCGGTCGTCGGGGCGCGATCGCCCATCGGCGTGTAGCGGTAGCCGTAGCCGCGGATGGCCTCGAGCACATCCTTGTACTCGTCCTGCCAGCCGAGTTTGCGGCGGAGACGGAGCACCGTGAACTTCACCCGCTCCGGGCCGATGCCGAACGGGTCGTTCCACACCTGTTCCAGCAGCTGCTGGGTGGCGAGGGCCTGGCCGGGGTGACGCACGAAGGTCTGGAGGAGCTGGAACTCGAGCTTGGTGAGACCGACCACCTCACCGTCGACGCGTACCTCACGGGCGGGCCAGTCGACCTCGAGGTTGCCGTCCCGGTAGACGTTCGGCTCCTCGGAGGCCTGGGCGGGCGCCGCGGCCTGGCTGCGGCGCAGCAGTGCCTGGATGCGGGCACCGAGCTCCTGGACGCCGAACGGCTTCGTCAGATAGTCGTCGGCACCGCTGGTGAGTCCCCGCACCTTCTCGTGCTCGAGGTCGTGGGCGGTCAGGATCAGCACCGGCACCTCGGAGAGGTCGCGGATGCGCTCCAGCACCTCCCAGCCGTCCATCTCGGGCAGCCCGATGTCGAGGACGACCAGGTCCGGCCGCTCCTCGAAGAAATTGCGCAGGCCGAGGCGACCGTCGCTCGCCACCACGCCCGTGCCGTTCTGCTTGGCCACCACCCGTCGGACGGCCTCGGCGATCGACGGGTCGTCCTCGATGATCAGGACCCGCGTGGTGCCGGCGAGCTGACCGGTGCTCAAGGCTGTGGACATCGCTGGTGCTCCTTGCTGTGCGCTTCGAAACCTCAGGTGTGGTCAGGCACGTCCTGTCCGGCACCGAAGGACCGGATGCCCACGGGCAGCAGGTCCTCCACTGGTGTATCGGCGGCTGCGGCCCGGCCTTGAGCCTCGAGTTCGTTTCGGGCCCCGGCCGTGCCCAGGGACGGCAGGTGCACCCGGACCGACGTGCCCATCCCGGGCGCCGACGTGAGCGACACGGTGCCTCCGTGGTGCTCCACGATGGCCTGCACGATGGCGAGGCCGAGCCCGGTCCCGGGGATCACCTCCCGGGTGGCCTCGTCGCCCCGGACGAAGCGGCCGAAGACGGCCTCCTGCTCGTCGGCGGGGATGCCGATCCCGTCGTCGACCACCGACAGGACGACCGACGACTCGGACGCCGTGACGTCTACGAAGACGTGCCCGCCGGGAGGCGTGAACTTGACGGCGTTGCTGACCAGGTTGAGCAGCAGGCGCTCGAGCTGGTGCTCGTCGCCGAGGACCAGGACCGGGTCCTCGGCGGTCCGGGCGGTGAGTGTCAGCGACTTGCCCTCGGCGGTGGGCAGGAGCGACTCGCACGCCGCGTCGATCAGCGGATTGACGTCGACGGGCACCAGGTGGATGTCGTAGACGGCGGAATTGAGGTGCGACAGGGTCAGGATGTCCTCGATCAGCACCGACAGCCGGACGCTGTTCTTTTCGATGATCTCGAGCATCCGGTCCTCGTCGCGGCCGATGCCGTCCTCGTCCCGGAGGAGTTCGGTGTAGGCGCGGATGGACGTGAGCGGCGTGCGCAGCTCGTGGGAGAAGGTGGACAGGAACTCGCTCTTGGCCCGGTCGAGGTCCTGGAGCTGGCTGACCAGTTCGACCTGCCGGGCGTTGAGGTTGGCCTGGACGATGGCCCGACCGAGGTCGGCGCCCACCGAGTCGATCAGGGCGATGTCGTCGTCGTTCCACTCCGCCACCGGGTCGACCAGGCCGAGGCAGAGCAGGGCGAGCAGGCGGTCGCCGGCGTCGTGGACCGGGGAGAGGACCCAGGAGGCGTAGCCGCTCGTGTCGACGAACGCCGGCTCAACCGGCCCGTCCGGCGGCTCGGGCAGGGCGGCGACGTCGGCCAGGGCCAGGGTCCCCTTGCGGGCGGCGACGCCTTCGAGGAAGCGGCGGGTGCCCCCGGTCAGGCGCAGTGGCCCGTCGTCGAGGCCGGGCAGCCGGTCCGGGTGCCACACCACAGGGCGGTCCTCGAACCTGCCTTGCTCGTCGGCGGTGTAGACGGCCACCACGTCGACGTCGAGGACGCGGCCGAGGGTCGAGGCGATCTCGGCGAGGGTGGACGGCAGGTCGGCGCCCTCGAGGTCGGTGGACCCGAGCCGGGACGACAGGATGCGCATGCGCTCGTGCATGTCCTGGCGCCGTCGGTGGGCCTGCTCGATCTCGTCGTGGGCGGCGATGAGCGCCACGGTGCGCTCCTCGACCAGGCGCGCCAGCTCACCGCGGTGGTAGCGCAGCTCGCCCACGGCCTCGTCGAGGGCGAGGGCCGCCCGGACCGCCTCGTCCTGCATGCGGTTGAAGCTGACGGCCATCTCGCCGAACTCGTCGGTCGTGCGCACCAGCACCGGGGTGGCGGTCACCGGCGCGTGGGCGCGGTCGAGGTCGTCCCCGGCCATCGCCTCCATGGCCGCCGTGAGCTGGGCCAACGTCCCATCGGCGAGGTCCTGGGCGGCCACCTGGACCTGCTTGGCCGTGTGGGCGATCATGCCGGGCAGCACCAGGCCGACGGTGATGGTGAGCAGGCCGACCACGACGAAGATGTCCTTCAACATGGCCACCAGGGCGGGATTGCCCGGGCTCACGTGGTCGATGGCGATCAGGTAGCCGACCCCGTCGAGGGCGAGCACGACGAGCATGGCGCCGGTCAGCTTCACGGAGAGCGACCGCCTCACGGTCCGCACCCCGGAGCGCCGACGGTCGCCATGGGCCCGCCAGGCGTAGGCCAGCGACCCCGAGAAGGCGAGTGCGAGTCCGAAGATGACGATGGGCAGTCCGTACTGCTCGAAGCCGAACACGGTGGCGACCAGCCACACGGCGGCGGCCACGACCCCGAGCACGATCGAGGAGTCGCGGGCCCGGTAGGTGCGGACCCGGTCCGGCTCGTTGCGGCGCAGCAGCCACACGGCCACGCTCGGCAGGGCGATCCCGATGAGGTAGGTCAGGTTGGCCGCCGCCACCAACGAGATGGGGTCGCCGAGGAGGAGGAAGGCGACGGAGGCCGCCGCCGTGGCCAGGATGGCCACCACGGGAGCGTCGGTGCGGGGGTGGCGGTAGCCGATGGTCCGGGGGAGCAGGCCGTCCTCGGAGAGCTGCGAAAGTGTCCGGGAGGCGCCCGAGAGCGGCTGCAGGGTGCCGGAGAACATGTTGAAGGCCACGAATCCGACGGCCGCGGCCTTGGCCAGACTGCCGAAGACCGGGGCGAAGGTCGGCCCGAGGGCGGCGGCCAGGTTGCCCTCGATCGGGTGGGGTCCCAGGGTGCCCAGCCACACGACCGGGATCAGGACGAAGAACAGCGAGGCCATCCCACCGCTGAACCACATGGCCATCGGGTGGTCGAAGGCCGGGCGCTTCATCTCACCGATGTGGCACGCGGCGGCCTCGAAGGCGGGGGCCGCGAACCCGATCAGGTAGAGGCCGGCCATGATGCCGGTGAGGTGGCCGAAGGCACCGCCGAAGGGCGAGGTGAGGTGGAAGTCGAGGGCGCGGTGCCAGTCGACGCGCCCGGACGCGAGGGGGATGATCCCCGAGCACAGGGCGAGCGTGAAGGCGATCAGGGCGATGGGCTTGGCCACCCGGACGGCCCAGCGCAGGCCGCACAGGTTGACGCCGGTGAACACGAGCACGATGAGGGTCGCCATGAGCTTGACCGACACGTGGGGGAGGTACCACTGGTGGACGGCCTCGGCCGAGAAGATGGCGGTCAGGCCGCACGTCGGCACCCAGCCCCACCAGTAGCAGACGCCCGTGAGGTTGGCGAGCACGGCGCTGTAGGGGCGGAACGCCTCGGCGCAGGTGGCGGCGATGCCGCCGACCCGGTTGGGGAACATGCACGACAGCTCGATCCACCCCGGTGTCGCCATGTAGCTGAGCAGCAACCCGACGGCCAGGAGCGGGACGGCCACGGTCCCCTGGGCAAGCAGCAGCGCCCCGATGAGGAAGATGGACTGGTTGGAGCCACCGAGCGCCAACGAGCTGGCCCCGACCCACGTGATCGTGCGCGGGTGGGGCCGGGGTGCGGCGGGCCCGACCGGGACCGCGTCGACGACGGCGCTGTCCGTTGCCGTCGTGGCGGTTCGTCGTGGGCTCATGGGGACCTTCGTGGCGTTCTCCGGAGCGCGGTGGCGGACGTCACCGCCGTGCGCCCGG
>CAZULR010000088.1:0-8798 GCA_964621235.1 uncultured Acidimicrobiaceae bacterium | reverse complement strand
CGGACCCGCATGGCTTCGTCGAGCCTGTCGCCCAACGTCTGTGGCATCACGGCGGAACGGACTCCCAGGAGTCGATGGGGCGCCGACCGCTCGGGGCGACCGATCGGTCGGAGGCGATCCTGACGGACCGGCTGCTGGCTGGCGCCTCCCGCTCCGAGACCACCGGAGGGTCGGCGCTGCCCGAACCTTAGGTCCGGGGGTCCCCGAACAGGTGGAGGTGGACGGGTGACCCCGCAAGTCACCACGTCGGTGGCCGGCGGTCCGGCCCCGGCACCGGGCGGGCCTCAACCGGCGAAGGCGAAGAAGCAGAGCTGCGTGGCGTAGGCCACCAGCCGGGGCTGCTCGGTGCCGTCAGCACCGCAGTCCCAGAGCGCCATGTCGAGCGAGGCGTAACCGTCACCCGCGTGCCGGGCACGGTTGTGGGCGAGAACCCACTCGGAGCGGCACTCGTCGAGCAGGTGCACCGCGAGGTCGACGCTCGGGCCGAACCAGCCGCGCCGGTGTTCGGGTCCGACCTTCTCGGCCACGGCACCGGGCATGGAGTCCGCGCAGACCACCAACGCCAGCGGATCGAGGACCCCGTCCGCGTCGACCGGCGGATCGTCGAGCCGGTACCACGTGGCGTGCTCGGCGCGGTCGGGCGTGTACGACTCCCAGGGCGCATGGCCGAGCGCGCCCCTCCCCTCGAGCCGTACGGCCCAGAACGGGTCGGGCGGGAACGGCTCGACACCCGGCGGAGGGGGGTCCCGGAAGGAGCGCGCCTCGTCCAGCGGCACCACCCCCGCCGGCGGCTCGAGGTCGGTGAACGCGAAGCCGCGACGTGGACCGCCGAACACCGCCGTCGTGAGGTGGCCGTGCGTCGCCCCGGAGTTCCGCACCTCGGCGCGTGCATGGGACATCGACCGTCCACGGCGGAGTACCTCGACCTCGACGTCGACTGGCCCGTCAGTGACCGGCGCGACGAACGTCGTGTGCAACAGGCGCAGCGGCGGGCCCTGGTCGCCCAGTTCGACGGCCATCGCCCGGGCGGCCAGCGCGGTGACCACGCCTCCCTGCGGCAGGGGCCGGAGGTTCCACGACTCGTCGATGAACCCGGCGTAGCGACCGGGTCCGGTCGGGTCCGGACGGGTGACACGGAGGAACGGTGAAGTCACGCTCGAACACTGTCGGACCGGGACCCTCCCGTCAACGTCGACGAAGCGAGCGGACCACCTCGATCGGACCCGGAAGAGGCTCGCCGACCTGGCCTCGACGCCCTACTCTGCGACCAGCGTCCACGTCGAACCGAGGAGCCGAAGATGAAGTCCGACGACAATTCCCTACGAATGCGGCGGCTGGATGTCGTCCGAACGCACATGGACTCCGAGAACGAGCTCGACTTCTCCACGACGTTGGCGACGTTCGAGCACCCGCACTACGAACTGGTCGGCACCGGACAGGTGTTCGACGGGACCGATGCGGTGTCGGACTACTACCGCACCTCACGCGCCGCATTTCCCGACCAGCGCAACGAGAACGTCGTCCTGACCTACGGCGAGGACACCGTCGTGGCCGAGTTCGACCTGCTCGGCACCCACCTGGGCGAACTGGCCGGTATCGCCGCCACCGGCCGCTCCTTCCGATGCCGGATGTGCGCCGTCTTCCTGTTCCCTGAGGGAGGTGACCGGATCATCGGTGAACGTGTGTATTTCGATCAGGGGACGATCCTCCGCCAACTGGTGGGCGACCCGGCCGACACCTGACGATGGTCCTCCGCCAGGTGGTCGAGCCTTCCCGGCACCCGGCTACCCGTCGAGATCGTCCAGTGCCGCCCGGAGAGCCTCCGCCTGGTCGTCCGGGAGTCCCTGGGCGAAGCACGCCAGCGCCGACTCCGGATCCCGGGTGGCGTCGAGCGCCTCACGCATGAGCAGTGCGGTGTGCACCGCCCGGGTGTCCGCGGCCGTGTAGTGGATGATCCGGCCGTCCTGACGGCGATTCAGGAGCTCTTTGTTGGCGAGCCGGTCGAGCACCGTGGCGAGCGTGGTGTAGGCGTAGTCGGGAAACGCATCAGCCACCTCACGCCCTGTCCGCTCGGCCCCCGGTTCCTCCCACAGGACGTCCATCACCCGGCGCTCGAGCGTGCCGAGGCGCAGCACCCCGCACTTGCAGGTGGGTCCGCACTTGCAGTCGATGCAGGTGCACTTCGGATTCGGACACGGCGTCGACATCGATCCAACTCCTCGGGACGGGGTCAGGGGATCGTCCGATCGATCCGGTGCACGGAGCTGTGGCCCTGCACGTCGACCGAGACCTGGAACTGCCACGTCCCCGCGGCGAGGACCACGACGGCCACGTAGTGGCCGGGGCTGAGCCGGAATTGCCGGAACGACTGTGTCGGACCGCCCTCCAGTGAACCGGTGAGCGCCGAGGTGAGGGAGCCCGCGTCGGGACCGGTGAACACCAGGTGTGCCTGGTTCACGCCGGCACGGCCCGGGTCGAGGTAGAACTCGGCGGAATTCCCATGCGCCACGGCGAATGTGGTGATCGTCGGAAGCTCGGGGAGGAGCGATTGGCCGCGGGCCGGTGAGATCAGCTGGGTCACCCCGGTGAGTGCGGCGAAGAGCACGACCGGCAGGAGCACCGAGAGGACGATGCTCCCTCGGCCCCGCCTCGCCATGGGAGAGCGCACGGACTGGAGGCCGGGCCGGCCGAGCCGGGTGAGGCGGAGGCTGTTGAGGACCACCAGGATGCTCGACAGACCCATGGCGATGGCGGCCACCAGGGGGTCGAGGAGCCCGAACGCGGCGAGCGGGAGGGCCGAGATGTTGTAGCCCGCAGCCCAGCCGAAATTCTGCAGGATCACCGTGTACGTCGAACCGGCGATGCCCACCGCGGCGGGCACCCCCCACAGGTCGCTGCCCACCAGGGCCACGTCGCTGTTCGCCAGGGCGACCTGGGAACCACTGCCGATCGCGCACCCCACGTCGGCCGAACTGAGCGCAGGAGCGTCGTTGATGCCGTCTCCCACCATCAGGGTGCGCCTACCGGACTGCCGCAGTCCGGCGATGGCGGCGAGCTTGTCGTCAGGTCGCAGCCCGCCCTCGGCCTCGGAGATCCCGAGCTGCCCGGCGACGGTCGCCACGGCACCGGTGGCGTCGCCGCTCAGGATGGCCGTGGCGAGCCCGGTCTCCTGGAGGCGGGCCACGACGTCGACGGCCTCGGGTCGGAGTGGCGTGGTGACGGCGATCGATCCCACGACGGTGCCGTCGTGCTCCACGAGTACCACGGTCTCCCCGCGGCCGAGGCGCTCGTCGATGGCGCGCTGCATCGCTCCGGTCAGTGCGTCGGCACCGGGACGACGGACGCGCACCGAGACGCCGTCCACGGTGCCGCTGATTCCGACCCCGGGAGTGGCCACCACGGCGGTCGCCCGGAGCGTGCCGATGGCAGCTTCGCGAATGGCCACGGCAATGGGATGGTCACTCTCGGACTCGACCGCCGCAGCCCATTCGAGGACCTCCGCCCGCGTGACTCCCGCCACCACGGCGACGTCGCTGACGGTGGCCGTTCGCTCGGTCAACGTGCCGGTCTTGTCGAACACGACGGTGTCCACGTGGGCGAGACGCTCGAGCGCGTCGCCGCTCCGGATGAAGATCCCCAACGCGGATGCCCGTCCCGACCCGGCCATCATCGCCACCGGAGCGGCAAGGCCCATCGCACACGGGCAGGCCACGAGGAGGAGGGCGACTCCGCTGAGGACCGCCGTGCCGAGATTGCCGCCGATAAGCCACCAGGCCGCGAACGTGATGAACGAGGCGGCGAGGACGACCGGGACGAAGACCTCACTGATCCGGTCCGCGATGTGCTGGATCGGTGGCTTGTCCCGCTGGGCCTCCTCGACCAGGCGCTGGAGTCGGGCGAGCACGGACTCCGAGGCGATGGCCTCCACCCTGGTCACGAGGACCCCGTTGCCGTTCAGCGTTCCGCCGGTGACCGCGTCACCGGGGCCATGTTCCACCGGGAGTGGTTCACCGGTGAGCATCGACTCGTCCAGGGAGGAATGCCCTGCGACGATCGTGCCGTCGAGTGGCACGGACTCACCGGCGCGCACTCGCACCAGTGACCCGACGGGGACGCTCTCGGGGGCGACCAGCTCCCCCGACTCGTCCTCGGGCGCGCGCACGACCCTCGCCCACGGCGGACGTAGGGCGAGCAGTGAGTGGAGGGCGTCCGCGGCCCTCGAACGCGCCCGAGACTCCACGGCCCGCCCGGAGGCCACGATCGCCACGATGAGGGGTGCCATGACCCCATGCAGCCGGGCGGCGAATGCGCCACTTCCTCCCAGGTGGAGATGTCGGCCACCCAGGGCGATGGCCTCCACGGCGCTGACCGCCAGGGCGGCGAGCGTACCGAGGGCGATCAACGTGTCCATGTTGGTGGCGCCGTGGCGCAACAGCCGCCCTGCATTGCGGAGAAATGGCCAGCCACCGATCAGCTCGACGACGACCGCCAGGCCCAGGACGGTCCACCCGGAAGCGGCGGTCTCGGGGGCGACGAGCGCGACGACGAGGGCAACCAGGGCGAGCGGCCAGGAGATCGCCACCCGGAGGCCCCAGTGGTCGTCCTCGTCATCGATCGCACCGTCCTCGTCAGAGGCGGGAGCGGCCGAGTAGCCGGTGGCGTCGACCACGGAACAGAGGTCGCCAGGTCCGGTGAGGGTCGGATCGTACGTGACGTAGGCACGGGTGGTGGCCAGGTTGACCGCGGCCGACGCCACGCCTTCGTGACGGCCCAGGGCCCGCTGCACCCGGGTGGAGCAGGCGCTGCAGTGCATGCCGCCGATGGCCAGCTCGAGGGTCTCGAAGCCGTGCCCGTCGTCAGGGTACGCCGATCCGGCGATGCCGGCGACTCCGAGGTCGCTCGTCACGGTCAGGTGGTCTCGAGCACAGTCGCCTCGTAGCCCACGCCGCTGACCAGACCGCAGAGATCGTTCACGCCCAGGCGCCCGCCGTCGAACCGGACCACCGCCCGGGACGCTTCGAGGTCGACCGAGGCATCGATCACGCCGGGCTGCTCGATGAGGGTCTCCTCGATCAGTGCCGAGCACGACCCGCAGTGCATGCCCTCGATGGACAGCTGGGCGGTGGTGACGGCCGCCTGCTGGGCGGGACCCTGGTCGTCGGAAGTGGTCATGCCCAAAGCATAAGGCGCAGGCGCCCCCCGGACACCACCGCCCCGGAACGGCGGCAGTTCACGGACTCAGTCGCCGGCCCAGCAGGTCATGATGGTGCTCGCCACGATCTCCGCCGGATTCGCCGAACCCGTCGTCGCAGCCCTCGTCCCGCCGGCGTAGGCCGATGTGTCGACCAGGAGGACCTTGTAGTCCTTCCGGGCGACCACCGACCCGTCCGAGGTCACGAATGCGCCCTGACCCAGTCCGTAGAGGGTCTGGCTCCGTCCGAGCCTGGCCGCGAGCGAGTCGAAGTACGCCGTCGTCCCCGGCGAGCTCGACAGCTCCTTGACCGAGAGGCTCAGGGCACCCGTGGCGAAGCGAAACGTGCAGGAGTAGAGGTGGTGCACCCAGAGCGGGTCGCTGACAGAAGAGGCGGCCATCGACAGCGCGTCGTCGAGCTTCGTGCGGGCTTCGGTGGAGCAGACCATCCGGGAGACCGCCGACGGGTCCCGACCTGCCGGAAGCGGTGCTGCGGCGCTCGACCCGCAGGCCGCCACGAGCGGGGCGGCTCCGAGGAGGCACAGCCACGAGGCCACGGTCCCGAACCTCCGACCCCTGGCGGGCCTCCGCCCCGTCGGCCCGCTCGTCATGCTGTTGGGCGGTGGCACCGCGCTAGATCATGAGGATGAGCATGAGGCCCATCGCCACGCACATCACCACATGGCTCACATCCTCGAGCCAGGGCGTCGCCACGATGCGGTCGAAAGTACCGACGTTCGTCAGGGTGGCCACCGACGAGCCGTCATCACCGTCTTCGTCGACAGCCCCCACGAGGGCCCATTCCGGGACGTGGGTCCCGTGGTGGATGGCTCCTTTCCGGGGCGACGCCAGGGTGAAGATGGCGGAGGCGAAGAAGGAGAACGCCAATAGGAGGGCGAGCCCCGGATCGAGCCGGGAGCCCCCTGCGGCCGACATCCCCATCGACGGTGACGAGCCGGCCCTGGTGGCGCCCGGGAAGACGTACATCATCAACATGGCGAAACTCATGAGTGCGTGGACCGCGTAGTGCGGGAGGTGCAGGCCGAATTCCTGCACCGACTGGATGCTTCGGGCGATGAACCAGATCATCAGGACGAAGAAGAGCAGCTCCCAGGCCCAGGCCGGGCCGAAGGCCCACGCCGTGATGAACATGCCGGCCATGGACACACCCATGCAGACGTGGGCGATGTCCACGTCCCATCCCGACATGCGACGCTCCTTGACGGAAAGGATCAGGAGCGTGAGGCAGTAGGCGGCGACGGCCAGCATGAGTACGGCGAACAGGTGGTACAGCCAGGAGGGTGCGGTGGTCATCAGGCGGAAACCTCCTCGGGAAGTTCAGTCGACTCTGGTCCCGAAGTCACCGCGCCGGGTGTCGTCAGCGGCCAGTAGACCAGGGCGAGGATGACGACCAGCAGGCCGCCGTTCGGATCTGTCGCACCGCCCGCCAGGATGCCGCCGAAGTTCTGCACCGCCACCCAGATGGCCGCGAAGACCACCGTGGCCAGCACCAGGGTGACCTGCGTGGCCCGAACCGGCAGGAACACACCCAGGGCGACGATCACACATACCACCGCGAGCCCGATGGCCGCCGAGGTCCCATGGTGCAGGAAGAACGTCTCGGTTGAGCGGTCGAGGTGAGCCAACCAGCCCGGCTGACCGCTGTTCATGCGGGCGACCAGATCATGGAGCGCCTGGGGCTGGCGGCCGGATCCCACGAGGCACAGGATGGTGAGGACACCCCAGGTGGCGACCCAGATGGCCTTCGCTGCCGGCACACCCACGGTCCGGGCGGCCACGAAGGGTCGGTCACTACCCTGGCTGGGCCAGAGCAGCACGGCGAGGAGCCCATAGAACAGGACGCCGCCGGGACCCCCGCCGAACGGGGTGGCGGCACCGGAGAAGATCCCGCCCAATCCCTCGCCGAACCACCACACGCCCAGAGACCAGACGATGGAGAGCGCCAGCGCCGGTTTCAGGGTGCGATTCCAGGCGATTCCGAAGGCGATGAGGAACTGCACGCCTGCGAACAGGGCGTCCGTCATGATCGGCTCGTGGTAGACGAACGAGCCGTTCCACGTGATGGTGTGGGCGATCCACCCCGGATTCCCAGACGCCATGCCGTTGAGCATCCCGCTGAATCCGTTGGGGCCACGGGTGAACATGAAGGGTTGCAGCTGCAGCACGGCGTCGAGAAGCCAGACCGTGGCCAGCACGAGTTGAAAGGTGCGCTGGAGGTCGCGTGGGCGGTCCCGGGGCCCGCGTCGCGCACCGCTCGTCTGTACCCCCGCCGTTGGAGGGCGTACGACGTCAACCGGCGTGGTCGTCATCGGCGACCCCCTTTCTACGGTCTGTAGTACTACCACTCGTAGAAGCTCCCGACAACTGTGGCGTCCTCCTCCGGACCGACGCTGCGGACGGGGCCGCACGCTGCACTCCGACGCCGTTCACGCTTCGTCGATGGGGACCAGCGGAGCACCACAGGCGCACCTGTAGTACGACACGTCCATGACCCCATCGCAGCGGCATTCGGCCTGGATCACCACCCGGCAGCTGCAGTGTTCGTGGGTGCACGTCAAGACAGTTCCTCGGCGATACTCCGGCATTGCTTCCTCCTCTCGGGACCCCGGAACGTCCGTGGGTCCGGCGCGCGAGCCGCCCGCGCCCGGGTGGGGCTGGCTCTGGGGTGGTGGGGTGCCACCGACGGACTGCCGTCAGGGACCGTCGGCCTGCAGAACCAGGCCCTTGCCCCAGACGGTCACGATGTGGTGGGGGTCGGCCGGGTCGATCTCCAACTTCCGACGAAGACGGAGCAGGACATTGTCGAGGTTGCCCCCCTTGCGCTCCGGAGCGTCCCGCCAGACCGTGCCGATGATTTCGCCGCGGGTGATCACACGTCCTGGACGCCCCGCCAGGACCCGAAGTACCTCGGACTCCAGCGGTGACGTCGGCACGATCCGTCCCCCGACTCGCACCTCGCCCGTCGTCGGATCCACCTCCAGGTGTCGTTGGGCGTGGCTGGACCATCGGTCCGCAGCACTGTCGTCACCCGACACCACGATGACCGGCGAGCGGTCACTCCGACGATCCGCGCCGAGCGGGCGCTCGAGGACCATGGACGCGTCCCCGGGCGCGAGCCAGATGGCGTGATCGCCGAGCGGTCGCATTCCCCGGTCCGAGACCGATCGGACGGTGCGGTCGGATCGGGACGACCTCTGCCGACCGACTGACCGCGGGCACCCATGGCCGTCGTCCAGCACCTCGAACAACTCGGTCATGGCCACCCTTCGGTCCGGGGACGCAGCACCGGATCGAACGGCGGTACCACTCCCACTTGCTACTACACAGCGTAGTTATACAGTACTACGATGTGTAGTAGCAGGACCGGGCGCCTCCGACGCGTCGCCCCAGCGAGCGGTTCGCGCGATGACTCAGCCGGCGAACCAGAGGTGCGCCGGGAAGAAGACGCCCTCGTTGTAGGCGTAGCCGGCCTGACCGCCTGGGAGGGTCAGGTGCCGGATCCCCTGGACCCGGTTCACGGCAGCGAAGGGAAAGATGTCTCTGCCGATCCAGGCGTAGGGCAGGTCCACCCCCAGCCGCTCGTTGA
>CAZULR010000087.1:0-8890 GCA_964621235.1 uncultured Acidimicrobiaceae bacterium | reverse complement strand
GCGGTCCGCGACGGGGACGTCTTCGTGGTCAACGGCCAGAAGGTGTGGACGTCGGGTGCGCAGCACAGCGACTGGGCCATCCTGCTGGCCCGCTCCGACCCGGATGTGCCGAAGCACAAAGGCATCACGTACTTCCTGGTCGACATGAGGACTCCGGGCATCGAGGTGCGCCCGCTGCGGCAGATCACGGGTCACGCCCATTTCAATGAGGTCTTCCTCTCCGACGTGGCCGTCCCGGTGGAGAACGTGGTGGGCACCGTCGACGGGGGGTGGGCGGTGACCCACACCACGCTGGCCAACGAGCGCAACCTGATCGGAGGTATGGGCGGCGGAGTCACCGTGGCCCAGCTGGCCCGACTGGCGAGGGCGGCGGGGCGGGCCGACGACCCGCTGATCCGCCAGGGGATCGCCGAGTTCTACACCCGCACGCAGCTGCTGCGCTTCATGAACCTGCGGGTCCAGACGGCACTGTCGCACGGGCGCATGCCCGGTCCGGAGGCGGCGACCACCAAGCTGTTCGTGTCCCGGCACCTGGGCCTCACCGGTGACCTGCTGATGGCGATCGAAGGAGCCGCCGGCATGTTGTCCGGTGCCGACGCACCGGACGCCGGTGCCTGGCAGCACGCGTTCCTCAACCAGTGGACGGCGAGACTGGGCGGCGGGACCGACAACATCCAGCGGAACTCTCTCGGCGAGCGGGTGCTCGGCCTGCCCGCGGAGCCGCGTGTCGACAAGGGCGTGCCGTTCAAGGACTCCGTGCCGACCCTCGGCTGATGGGGTCGACGTCGTGGGCTGTGGGGCGGCGGAGCCGTCGGCGTACTCGGGTACCAGCAGCCCGCGTGCCAACGGACATCGGTCGGACGGTCGTCAGGGGCCGGTGGTCGTCACAGGGTGGACGGAAGGCGCTTGACCGTCCCCGGCTCCTGGGTGGGCATCACCTGGACGGTGGGGAGCGGGTAGACGGGCTGGTCTTCCGAGATCTCGTCGATGTCGCCGGTCGTGCAGCCGAGCGACGCGACTCCGCTCTGCGTGTCGTGCGAGGTCGACGGGAGGGTGGGGGCCGAGGTGTCGGGCGAGCCCATGCGCAACGTGGAGGTCAGGTCACCGACCGTTTGACGCCGCCAGGCCGAGATCTCCGAGCAGTGGATTCCGAACCGCTCCTCGAGGAAGCGGATCTGCGAGGTGTGGTCGAACACCTCCGACGAGACGTAACCCCCGCGGCTGAACGGCGACACGACCAGCATCGGGACCCGGAAACCCAGTCCGAGCGGCCCGGCGATGCCGTTCGCGTCGGCTGGCAGGGGGTCGACGGTCACGTACTCCCCGGCGGTCCCCGGTGGGGCCGTCGCCGGCGGTACGTGGTCGAAGAACCCGTCGTTCTCGTCATACATCACGAAGAGGACCGTCTTCGACCACACGTCGGTGTTCGAGACCAGCGTGGAGAGCACCTGGTCGATGAACCACGCCCCCAGGGCCGGCGGGGACGGGGGGTGTTCGTCGTAGCCCAACGGGGGGATGATCCAGGACACCTTCGGCAGTGTTCCCGACCGGACGTCCTGGGTGAAGTCGTCCGGGAAGGTGGGCAGGAACGCCTTCTTGTAGAGCGAGGACGAGGGATCGGAGTACTGGGAGAAGTAGGGCAGGATGGCGTCCGAGATGGCCATCACGTCCGGATTGTCCACCTGGTAGGCGCCACCCGGTGGCGAATACGTCTTCCACGAGACCCCTGCGTCTTCGAGCAGTTCGGGCACCGTCGTCCAGTTCACGCTGAATCTCGCCTCGGGCAGCGGGTTGGTCAAGAGGACCGGGCCGCCATGGCTGCCGGTGGGGTCGATCGTGCCCGACAGCGCCATCAGGCGGTTCGGGTGGGTGGGGCCGAGGATCGAGCAGTGGTAGCCGTCGCAGAGGGTGAAGGCGTCCGCCAGCGCGTAGTGGTAGGGGAGGTCGGCACGGGTGTAGTAGCCCATGGTCAGGACGCCGTCGGCCGGACCCTCGAACGCGGTCGAGGCGTGGGTCTCCACGAAGGCATCCATCGCCCCCCCGTTGCGGCACAGGTGCTGGGCCTGCCAGAAGTGGTTGAGGTCGTGCGTGCACTCGCCGATGCCCGAGGACACGTCGAGACGGAAGGGAAGCTGCACTCCGGCTGGCGACCTGGTGGTGTTCGCCGGAAAGGGCTGGGCGAACGCACCGAGCTGGCCCGGGCGGTGATCGTCGAATCCCCGGACCCCCCGGTAGGTGCCGAAGTAGTGGTCGAAGGAGCGGTTCTCCTGCATGAGGAAGATGACGTGTTCGACCGCACCGAGGTCCGATCCCGCGGGAGCGGTTGCCGCCGCCTTGCCCACGGTGGACGACGATCCACAGGCTGCGGCCAGGACGCCCGTCCCGACGGCCAGGGCCCCGCCCAGGAATTGCCGACGGCCGATAATCCCCCCCTCGAGTCCGGCCGACTGCTCGTTGGCCATCAGAATCCCCCAGATCGATCGGTGCGAACCCCCCGGATCGCATCCCGTCGCACCACTGCCGACGTTGTGCACCCTATCCCCGTTCACGTTCCCGTCACATTGGTGCCCGGTATTGCGGATGTGGGGGGCACGTCAGTAGTGACCGGCCGGTCACCCGTGGCTGTCAGACTGCAGACCATGACGGCGGGCCCTTCCGGGGACAGTGAGAAGATGCGGGCCGTCGCCCGGCGACCGGCTCCAGGGGGGATCGAGGTCCGTGGTGGCTGAACACTTCGGCTACGACATCGACGGCCGGTACCTTCCCGTGCTGCTGCCCTTCCTCGTGCGACCGTCGAAGGACGGCGTCACCCTCACCGACGACGGTTCGTTCGTCGCGACGTTCGGCTTCCTGCAGGTGACCACTCCCCTGCAGAACGTCGTCGGGGCCCACCTGACCCGGGACTACCGCTGGTGGACGGCCGTCGGGGCGCGCCTGTCGCGTGTCGACGACGGTCTGACCTTCGGCACGAACGCACGCGCGGGGGTCTGCGTCCACTTCGAACAGCCGGTGCCGTCACGACTACGCCGAAGTGGGCATTCGGCATTGACGGTGACGGTCGTCGACCTCCGAGGACTGATCACGGCCCTGGGTGGAGACGACGAGGCGCGGGATGTTCCGTCACTCTGAGGAGTTGAGCGGGAACTGCCTCCCGTGACCGACGCCCCGCCGACCCGCGCTGGGCGGGGTGACGTGAGGTGTCAACGTCGGGACTCGAGCAGCCGGAGCCACACCTCGCTGATGGTCGGGTACGAGGGGACTACGTGCCACAGCGCCTCCAGGGGCACCCGGCCGACGATGGCCGTGGTGGCCGAATGGAGCAGCTCGGCGACGTCGTACCCGACGAACGTGGCACCCACCAGGACGTCGGCATCGCGGTCGACCACGAGGCGGGCGTGCCCCTCGTAGCTGTCGCGCAGCAGCTTGGCACCGGCCACGTCGCCGATGTCGTAGTCGAGGACCTCGGGATCGAGGCCCCGCCCGCGCGCCGCTGCCTCGGTCAGGCCCACCGATGCGATCTGGGGGTCGCTGAAGACGACGGCGGGCACCATGTCGTGGTCTGCGAGGTCCCGGTAGCGCAGACCGTCGAGGGTCCGTCCCTCCGCCCGGGCGGCGATCACGTCGCCGGCGATGCGGCCCTGGTACTTGCCCATGTGGGTCAAGAGCGCCCGGCCGCACAGGTCGCCGATGGCGTAGAGCCATTCCCCGGCGACACCGTCCACGGTGAGGTGATCGTCAACGGTCACGAACCCGTGGTCACCGGAGGGATCGAGGCCCACGTGTTCGAGTCCGAGGTCGGACGACGCGGGTGTGCGCCCGGCGGCGACCACCACCTCGTCCACCTCGATGCGCCGGCCCCCGGCGTGGAGAGTGACGGGCCCACCGTGGATCCGGCCCTCACCGCGGTCCGCCGGTGACTCCCTCTCGACCCGATCGACCGCGGTGGAGGTGAGCACGCGGATGCCGAGCTGGTCGAAGCGTCGGGCCACCAGGTCGCTGGCGAAGGGCTCCTGACGGGCCATCAGGACCGGTGCCTGCTCGACCAGGATGACCTCGTCCGCGCCCAGGCCGCGCAGCCAGGTGGCGGACTCGCAGGCGACCACCCCGCCGCCGATGATCGCCACCCGGCGAGGGACCTCCTGCAGATTGGTGACATCGCGCGACGTCCACGGGAGTGCCTCGGCGAGGCCGGGCACCGGTGGGATGGCGGCGGTGGTGCCGGTGGCGAGCACGATGGCGTGGCGGGCCCGAAGCGTCCGGTCCGTTCCGTCCGAGCCGGTGACGGTCACGATCCGCTCGCCGGTCAGCCGGCCGTTGCCCCGGACCACGTCGATGCCGACCCCCTCCGCCCAGGACACCTGCGAACGGTCATCGTGGTGGCTGGTGAACCCGTCGCGCCGGCGCAGGACCGCCTCCACGTCGAGCAGGCCGGTGACCGCGGCGGACACGCCGGGCATCGTCCGGGCCGCGTCGAGGACCTCGATGGGGCGCAGGAGTGCCTTGCTGGGCATGCACGCCCAGTAGGAGCACTCCCCACCGACCAGCTCCTTCTCCACGATGACCGCGGTCCGGTTGCTGCCGGCGATGGCGTACTGGGCCACGTTCTCACCCGGGGGTCCGCCCCCGATGACCACGACGTCCCACGTGTCGGTGCGGTTGGGCATAGTCGCACGCTAGCGAGGACTCCGTCCGATCCGTCCGGGCGGCACCTGTGGATAGCGTCGCACTGCCCCCCTCCGTGCGAACACACCGCGTGCCCTCCAGACGTGACCGGGCTGGATCGGCGTCCCACAGGCGGGCGCCCAGCGACGTCGGGGTGAGCGGCGGTACGGTGCGGGTGGTCAGTCGGGGTACGAACCGTCGAGGTAGGAGCACCACATGTGGACTCGAGGTGTCATCGGCGTCGTGCTCTGTCTCGTCGGGCTGGTATGGATCGGGCAGGGGACCAACGCACTCAGTGGATCCAAGCTGATGAGTGGACATGGGCAGTACACCCTTCTCGGCTTCGCCGTGCTGCTGGTGGGTCTGGCCTTCATCGTCTGGGCAGCGCTGGTCCGCCGTCGGCACCACGGTGACCAGCCGGACCGGTAGCCGGCCGATGGTCCTAGGGACTACCTCGGCGGAGGTGGTTCCTCGTCGCTTGCGGACACTCCTTCCTGCTTCAGCCATCCGGAAGCGTGGGTCCTCGCCCACGACTCCGTGATCCAGCCCGTGAAGATCGAGCGCAACGCATCGCGGTGGGTGAGGGCGAACAGGATATGGCCGAACACCACGACGAAGATGCCCAGGGCCAGCACGTCATGGACGAAGGTCGCCCCTGTGCGCCAGTCGAGGGGGAAGAATCGGAACCACTTGAGAATTGACCCGGTACCGAGCATCACGACGATGGCCCCTGCGACGAAGAGGGCGTTGAGCTTCTGGCCCGGATTGAACTTGTCGGGTTCGGGCACCGGGCGGCGTCCGAGTGACCGCAGCCATCGGACCTCCCCGGCGGTCCAGAGGTTGAACCGTCGTACGTCCTGACGCAGGCGTCCTCCCCATGGACCCGCCAACGAGATGATGAGCGGGATGGGAAGGGCGACGCCGGACCACGTATGGATGTTCTCCACGAGTACCCGGCGACCGACGAACTGGTTCACCTGCACGAAGTACAGGGGGAGGGCGGTGATCATGAGGATGCCGAACAGCGAGGCGGTGGCCCAGTGGGCAGCCCGCTCTACTCGATCGAACCGCAGGATCCGACGCGGACCGGTGGGCGACAGGCGTTCCCGGGCTAGAGCGGGGACGTGGCCGGCCTGATCAGTCAACGGGCTGCTCGGAGCCGCCGTTGGACCTGCCGATCCAAGCATCGACGGCATAGCCGTTCTGTTCCCAGTAGCCCGGCACGACACGGTCGACCACCCGGATGGTCGACAGCCACTTCAGTGACTTGTATCCGTACATGGGTGCCACGTAGAGACGCACGGGACCCCCGTGTTCAGTGGTGATCGGCGCTCCGAGCATGCGATAGGCGACGATGACGTCGGATCGACGAGCCTGATCGAGGGTGAGGCTCTCCGTGTCGAGGCCGTCGTAAGAGCCGAATGTAAGGGCGGTCGCGTCGGATCTGACGCCGGCCATGTCGAGGATATGGGAGAGCCTGACCCCTTCCCAATGGACGTCCGGCACTCTCCAGCCGGTCACACACTGGAAGTCCTTGACCAACTTGGTGCTCGGTAATGACCGGAGCTCGTCGAGTGTGAAGGTCACCGGGTGGTCGACCAGCCCGTCTATCCGGAGGCGGTACTTCGAGTCGGGGATGTCCGGAAACGAATTGGTCACGGTGTAGATCCGAAATCGGTCACCTCCCGGCAGCAGGCCACCCAGACCGGAACCGACCGCGCTCCCGACCACGCTCTGTACTCGGGCCCCGAACACGACGCCCGCCGCGCCGGCGGCGACCATGCCGATGAAAACCCGCCGCCCCACCCGCTTCGGTCGATCCGACGGGAGGCTTCCTGACTCAGGCACGTGTTCATCGTACGAGACGTTCCGTTGCCATCGGCTTCGCCACGATGTCACCGACGTTTCGGGCGGGGCGCATCATGGCCAGCCGGAATCCGGCTTTCTGCTGCTGTTCCCGATCATCCATCGAGTCGTCTCGAAGATCACCGATCGGACAACCCTCGTCAGTTGCGGAGCTGCGGAGGGAGGGGGATTCGAACCCCCGGAGGCTTGCGCCTCGCGGCTTTTCAAGAGCCGTGCATTCGTCCGCTCTGCCATCCCTCCCGGTCCTGGCCAGGGTAGCCGTCGACCGGTGGGGCCCCGGGACCGCGGCGCCACCTGCTCAGGCGCCCGTGGCGCCGATCTCGGCCCGGAGGGCCCCCAACCACTCGCCGGCACGCTTGCGGGACTCGTCGACCTCGGCCCGGATGGCCGGACCGGCGGCCCCCGACGCCGGATAGGAGCCGAGGAACTTGACCCCGGCCAGCTCGGCGTGGAGGTCGGCGAGGCAGTCCGCCACCATGGCATCGGCCACGTGGCCCTCGAAGTCGATGATGAAGCAGTAGTCGCCGAGGGCCTGCTTGGTCGGGCGGGACTCGAGTTTCGAGAGGTTGATGTTGCGGGCGGCGAAGTGCCCGAGGATGGCGTACAGGCTGCCCGGATGGTCCGCGCTCTGGAAGCAGGCGATGCTCGTCCGGTCGTGGCCCGTCGGTGCCGGGATCCCGGAGCGGGCCACCGAGATGAACCGGGTCTGGTTGTCCGGGTGGTCCTCGACGTCCTCGGCCAGGATCTCGAGCCCGTAGAGACTGGCGGCCAGGCGCGGGGCGATGGCCGCCGTCGGACGCCCCGTCATCGTCGGGTCCCCCTCACCCAGCAGGCGGGCCGCGTCCGCAGTCGAGTTGGTCGCCAGGAGCTCGGCACGGGGCAGGCGCTCAGTCAGGAAGCGACGGCACTGCGCCGTCGCCACTGGGATCGACGCGACCCGCTCGACATCGGCGAGCGGCGTGCCCGGGGCCGCCATGAGGTGGAGATGGATGTCGAGGACCACCTCGCGTTGGATGCGCAGGTCGAAGTCGAACACGAGGCTGTCGATGATGTCGCGTACCGTTCCCTCGATGGCGTTCTCCAGCGGGATGAACCCGAGGTCGACCGCCCCCTGCCGCACGGAGTCGAGCACGTCGACCAGCGAGGCGAATGGGGTGACCTCGGCACCGGCGTAGGTGGGCTCCGACTGGAGTGCCTCCTCGGTGAACGTCCCCTGTGGCCCGAGGAAGCCGATCCGTACCCGAGCGTCGGCGGCCGGCGCCGGAGGTGCGTCGTGGGCCATGGACAGGCAGGATAGTGAACATCATGGACGAACTCGCGCTGCAGCGCCTCCTGGCCGACGTCCGTTCCGGGGCGTGCTCCCCCGACGACGCCGTGCACCGGCTGCGCCGCCTCCCCTTCGCCGACCTGGGCTTCGCCAAGGTGGACCACCACCGGTCGCTGCGCCAGGGTCTGCCAGAGGCCGTCTACGGGCAGGGCAAGACCGTGGCCCAGTGCTCGGCGATCGTGGGGGAGCTTCTCGACGACCCCGACAACACCGACGGCCGGGCCGACGTCGGCCCCCCGGTCATCCTCACCCGGGCCGACGAGGAACAGGTCGCCCGGGCCCTCGCCGACCACCCCGGCGGCCTGCGCACGGTCACGGGCCGGGCCACCGGTGCCGACCAGGTGCGCGGTGAACTGTCGACCGTCGTGTGGCGACCGGCGTCCCGCCGCCTCGCCCGCACACTCGTCGTCACCGCCGGCACGTCGGACCTGCCGGTGGCGCGCGAGTGCGAGGCCACCCTGGTCGCGCTGGGGCTGCGGCCGACCGTGCTGGCCGACTGCGGGGTCGCCGGGGTGCACCGGCTGCTCGCGTCCGCCGATGAGCTGGCCGAGACCGACGCGGTCGTCGTGGTGGCCGGCATGGAGGGAGCTCTGGCCAGTCTGGTCGGCGGGATCACCCCGGCACCGGTGGTGGCCGTGCCGACGAGCACCGGCTACGGCGCTGCGCTCGAGGGGGTGACCGCGCTCCTCGCCATGCACGCCTCGTGTGCCGCGGGCATCACCGTCGTCGGGATCGACAACGGATTCGGCGCCGCCTGTGCCGTGGCCCGGATGCTGCCGTGAGCGCGGCAGACGCTCGGACGGCGGCACCTACGGTGGCCTGGTTCCACTGCTTCGCCGGGATCGCCGGTGACATGGCGCTCGGCAGCCTCATCGACGCCGGCGCCGATCTCGACTCCGTCCTGGCGCTCCTCGAGCGCCTGCCCTTCGGCGGCTGGGCGCTCGACGTCGAGCCGGTCCTCCGGGGCGGGATCGCCGCCAGTCGGGCCATCGTCACGGTGCAGGACCACGTCGTGGTCCGAACCTATGCCCACAT
>CAZULR010000086.1:0-8912 GCA_964621235.1 uncultured Acidimicrobiaceae bacterium | reverse complement strand
GTCGGAGTTGCCCCCGTGCCACCATCTTGCCGTCGGCCACGCCCTCGATCTCGACGAGCCAGAGCTGCTGGGTTCGGCCGGTGAAGATCGGTGTCCCGACCGCCCGCACCCGACCACTGCGGAGGGGGCGGAGGAAATCGGTGGTGTTCGAGGTACCGACCACCGCCATCTGGCCGGTGATCTCTCGGGCGGCGAGCGCAGCACCGTGGCTGCCGACGGACTCCACGATCGAGGCCCAGACGCCACCGTGCACGATTCCGTAGGGTTGCTGGTGCCGCTCGTCGATGTCGACATAGGCCACGACCCTCGTCGGAGTCAGCTCCTCGACGTGGATTCCCAACGCGCTGTCCCATCCCGGTTGCGGGTCCATCCCTCTCCTTCGTTCGGTCGTCGCCCTCATCGTAGGAAGGATCCCCCTCGGCACCACCGGTCCCCGGCGGATGTGAGGAGGCCACGCCGGACCGGATGGGTCCAGGAGCCCCCGACCACCGGTCGTGGGCACCGGTCAGAGCGCCCGGATCCTCGCCATGAGCGACTCCCGCTCCGCACCGGTCTCCACGCTGACGCGCTCGAAATCCGCCCCGGAACGCACATCTGCGTGGAGTCCCGACGGGTCTTCGTGGAAGTGCAGGAAGGGCTTCGACTTGCGGTAGAAGATGCCGGGCTTCTTCTCGACGAGTCCCGGTACCGAGCGAAGCTCTTCGAGCAGTGGCCCCAGTCCCTCGAGCGTCTCGGCGGTGGCGTGCCGCATGGCGCTCACCCTAGGACGGGCGCGTTCGGTGTGTCGCCCACCGCCGGGAGTGGGCCACGAAGCGGGCGGTGATGGTCCGACGTCCGATCGGCGGCGAACCCCAAAGCAGCCACTTGCGTTCGGGGTCGGCTACGAAGGACGGGGAGGGGATGCAGCCGCCCCGCGGCCAGGCGGGCGGCTCCCTGCGGTTGCGAGATGCGGTGCGGACGTGGCTGGAGCGCCACATCCATCTCACCGTGCCGGCGAACCTAGCCCTGGGCGTACTTGGCGACGACCTCGGCGTCCATGTCACGGACCTGCTCGGCCAGGTTGGCGATGTAGTTGTCGAGCTCGGAGGCGAGCCGGGGATCGGCCAGGGCCATGATCCGGATGGCCAGGAGGGCGGCGTTCCGGGCGCCGTTGATGGCGACGGTGGCCACCGGGATCCCCTTCGGCATCTGCACCATGGCCAGGAGCGAGTCGAGGCCCTGCAGGTTGGGCAGGGCCACCGGGACCCCGATGACCGGCAGCGGCGTGGTCGCGGCGACGACGCCGGCCAGGTGGGCGGCACCGCCCGCGGCGGCGATGATCACCTTGATGCCGCGATCGGCCGCACCGCGGGCGAAGGCCACGGTGTCGTCCGGGGTGCGGTGGGCCGAGAGGACCCGGATCTCGACGGGGACATTGAACGTGCGGAGGAGCTGGACCGCGTCGTCCATGACGGACGTGTCGGAGGAGCTCCCCATGAGGATGGCTACGGACATGGGTGCATTCTGCCCGAACTCTCCGATGCGTTCACATCGTTTCCGTCGCGCCGGTCCGACTGGGGTCCCGCCGCCCCGGTACGGTGGGGCGGACGCCGGCCCGACCACCCCGCGGGCCGACGCGCCCGGAGGGGCGTGCAGCCGGGGCGACCAGAAATGAGGCAGCGATGCGGATCGGTGTGATGTTCGACACGGAGCGACCGTTCGACGACGTGGTGTCCCAGGTGGCCGGCCTGGCCGATTCCGGGATCGAGGTGGCGTGGTCCAGCCAGATCTTCGCCTATGACGCCCTCACCACCCTCGCCGCCGTGTCGCGCGAGGTCCCCTCGATCCACTTCGGCACGGCCGTCGTCCCGACCTACCCCCGCCACCCGGTGATGCTGGCGGCCCAGGCGCTGACCGTGCAGGCCGCCAGCGGCGGCCGGCTGACCCTGGGCATCGGACTGTCCCACCAGCTGGTCATCGAGAACGTGTTCGGCCTTTCCTTCGAGAAGCCGGCCCGCCACATGCGTGAGTACCTCGAGATCCTGATGCCCCTGCTGGCCGGCGAGCAGGTCACCTACGCGGGCGAGACCCTCAAGGCCTCCACGTTCGGACCCCTGCAGATCGACGCGCCCGGGCCCGACGTCCTGGTGGCGGCCCTCGGCACCGTCATGCTGCAGATCGCCGGACGGATGGCCACCGGCACCATCACCTGGATGACCGGACCGGCCACCATCGAGGGACACATCGCACCCACCATCCGTGCCGCCGCCGAGGAGGCCGGGCGCCCGCTGCCGCAGATCGGCGTAGGCCTGCCGGTGTGCGTGACGGACGACACGGCGGCGGCCCGGGCCAAGGCGGCCGAGACGTTCGCCGTCTACGGCCACCTTCCCTCCTACCGGGCGATGCTCGACCGGGAAGGTGCTGACGGCCCGGCGGACGTCGCCATCGTCGGGTCGGCCGAGGACGTCGTCGCGCAGGTGCGGCGACTGGCCGACATCGGCGCCACCGACTTCTGCGGAGCGCCGTTCGGGTCGGCCGACGAGATCCGGGCCTCCGTCGACACCTTGGCCGGCCTGGTCGGCGGCTGAGCCCCGGCGCGTCGGTCAGCCGGCGGGGGAGCGGGCCGCGTCGTGGGGGGTCAGCGGGACAGGCGGGTGTGCTTGAACTCGTTCAGCTCGGGATGGTCGCCGAGCAGCGCGAGCACCCGGTCGATCGTCCGGCGGGCCAGCGCACCGTCGCCGTCGGAGCGGCTCATGAGGCGGACGAACACGGCGTCGTCGTCGACGATGAAGGTCGGGACGCCGAATACGGCGAGTTCGTCCACGCACCGCTCGTGCTCCTGTCGGATCACCTTGGCCGGCCAGCCGGCATCGACCTCGGCCAGCACGGCGTCGGCGTCGACGCCGGTCCCGGCCAGGATGGCGTGAACCACCGACCGGTCGCGTAGGTCGGCACCGTCCACGTGGCGCGCGTCGAACAGCGCCCGGTGGACGGCCGGGAAGCGGTCCGCGAAGCGGTCCCGGACGGCCACGCCGGCGGCCAGCGCCAGCAGGTCGGCCTGGTGGGCCGGGTCGTCCCACGTGTCCTGGCCCTCGGCGCCCATGCCCTGGTTGAGGAAGTACGGGACGAATGTCACGTCCCACTCGGCGCCCGCGGCCAGTCCGTCGAGCAGGTGCTCGTGGCCGTTCCGGGCGAAGGGACAGCGATAGTCCCAGGTCACGGCGAAGGTCTCGGGTGCGCTCATGGCAGGCCTAACCCCGTCCACCGGGGTTCCATTCCCCCGGGCCCGGGCCCCGCCGGTCGGTGGACCGGGCCGCGGACCTCACCGCAGGCGTCGGACCACGAGGCCCAGCGCGGTGCCGATGACGACGCCGCCGACCACGTCCGACGCGTGGTGGTGGCGGAGGTGGATCCGGCTGACCCCGATGAGTCCCGCCGAGGCGTACAGGAAGGCGTTGCCGCGCCGGTCGCCGGGACGGCTCAGGACCGCGGCGGAGCAGAACGCGGCCAACGTGTGCCCGCTCGGGAAGCTGCTGGTGCGAGGGGCCCGCACGGTCACCCCGGCACCGGAGAGGGCGAGGTCCGAGGTGTCGGGCCGCTCGCGGTCGACGACCTTCTTGATCCCGGCGTTGAGGAGGGCGGAGGACACGCCGGCGACACCGAGGGCCCGTACGGCCGCACGGCGGGTGGGACCCGACCGGCGCCCGCGCCAGGCGGCCACCCCGGACCAGAGCCAGCCGTGGTCGCCGAGGGCGCTGATCGCCTTGGCGGTGGCGTCGAGGGCGGGCACGCCCCGCAGCGGCTCGAACAGGCCGTCGACGCGGTCGTCGACGGCGGACACCGCGGCCAGCAGCCCCGAGGCCGGACCGGCGGGGTCCGGCGGGGCGCCGGTGCCATCCCCGAGCGTGCCCGGTCCGGTCATGGCGCCCCCGGGGTGGGAGTGCCCAGCGCCGCCGCGGCCAGCGACGGGTCACCGCCGTAGGCGGGGCAGAAGTCGCGGAAGCGGCAGAACCGGCAGAGCGGCCCGGTCTTCGGGCGGAAGTCCTCGTCCCGGCACGCACGCTCGATGGCCGTCCACACCGCCAGGGTCTTGGTCCGCTGGCCCCGCAGCCCCTGCTCGGTCGGCTCGGCGGTGATGACTGTGGGCTCCTTCAGGTGGAGGAGCCGTACCTGCACCGGCCGACGTCCGAGGATCTCCTGGCACAGCAGGGCGTACGTCTGGACCCCGGTCAGCTTGGACTGCAGGTAGGCGTCGGACGGCGCCCGCCCGGTCTTGTAGTCCACGACGACGAGGTCACCCTCCGGGGTGAGGTCGAGACGGTCCAGGATGCCGCGCACCCGGACCCCGCCGAGCCGGGCGTCGAGCGTCAGCTCGATCCCCACCGGGGTGATCTCGTCGGGGTCCTCCAGGAGGAAGTAGTTGGCGACCAGCTGCTCGGCGTCGGCGAGGAAGGCCCCAGCGGCATCGGGCGCCAGTTCGAGGGACAGGTAGTCGGGGTCGTCCTGCACAATGGCCCAGGCGGCGTGGAGCTCGGCCGCCGCCGCTTCCGGTGAGCGCTCCCCCCGGGGGTGGTTCCAGAACAGTCCCTCGAGCGCGGAGTGGACGAGCGTGCCCTTCACGGTCCAGACGGTGGCCGGGTCGGGGAGCCGTTCGATGGCCGTGAAGCGGAAGGCCAGGGCGCAGTCCCGGAAGGCCGTCATCTTGGACGGCGACAACGACCGGGGGGGTTCGAACGGCACGGGCAGAGACTACGACGGGGGTGTGCCGTCGTGGGGGCCGAGCGCGGCGGCCACGGCCCCGGCGATGGCGACGGGTTGCTCGAGAGGTCCGAAGTGGCCGATCCCGGGGAAGGCCTCGACGGTGGCGTGTCCGGCGCGGGCGGCGTCCGCACCCATGACCTCGGCACCGAACGAGTCCGTGTCCTCGCCGTAGGCGAACAGCGTCCGGCACGCCACCTCGGGCAGGCGGGCGTAGACCCCGTTGCCGAAGCCGTGGGCGTAGACCGCCGCCTCGTCCTCGCGGTCGCACCGCAGCCGGATCTCCTTCCCGTCGCCGCCCTCGGCTGCCGGCACCACCTCGAAGCCGTCCTCCACGTAGCGCTGCAGCACCTCGGGGTCGAGCCCGCCGAAGGACGGCTTGGCCGCGAAGTTGACGTAGGCGTCCTCGCCCGAGGGGAAGGTGGCGCGACGCCGTCGGGCCGCGCGTGACATGGGGTTCTCCTCGACCGGGAACGGCAGTTCCTGGTCGGGCACCACGACGGGCTCGAACAGGTACAGGGTGTCGAAGGTGCCGGGACGGGCCTGCTCGGCCAGGAGCAGCGAGGCCCCACCGCACGAGTGGCCGAATCCGGCGGGCCGGTCGAGCCCGAGGCGATCGACGACCGTCAGGACGTCGACACCGAAGCCGGTCCAGGAGAAGTCGCCGTCCATGGGCCGACCGGAGCGGCCGTGGCCCCGGAGGTCCAGTGCGTGGCACCGGAACCGCCCCGACAGCGCCCGGGCGAGCGGCAGGAGGACCCCGGCGCAGAACCCGGTGGCGTGC
This sequence comes from uncultured Acidimicrobiaceae bacterium, assembly GCA_964621235.1. Classification (GTDB taxonomy): domain Bacteria; phylum Actinomycetota; class Acidimicrobiia; order Acidimicrobiales; family RAAP-2; genus Bog-756. The sequence continues at coordinate 3,391 of CAZULR010000086.1, read as the reverse complement.
ACGAGCAGCAGGTCGGGTCCGGTGCCGCCGAAGTCGTAGACGGCCAGGTCGACCCCGTCCGGGGTCGTGCAGGTCAGGGCGGGCAGGGACGCCGGTTCCGGTCCGGTGGGCACGACGTGACGGTAGTCGCCCGCGGCGGACCCCCCGGCCCGGTGGGTGCCCCGGTGCCCCGTTGGGGACGGCTAGACAGGGGGGCCATGGAATCGACGCTCACCAACTTCCTCTACCACTACAGCTACCTGGCCATCTTCGTGCTCAGCTTCATCTCCTCGATGGGGATCCCCGTGGGGTCCGAGGTGGCCATCATCGGTGGCGGTGCCCTGGCCAGCGGCGAGGTCCACAAGCTGCTGGCCGACGGGCAGCAGTCGCCCGAGTTCTTCCACCTGTCGCTCGTCCTGGTCATCGTGGTCGCCGTGGTCGGCGAGGTGGCGGGCTCGTCAGTCGGCTACCTGATCGGCCTGAAGGGTGGTCGGGCGGCCGTCGACCGGTGGGGGAAGTACCTGCTGCTCACCCACAAGGACCTGGACCGGGCCGAGGCCTGGTTCGACCGCCACGGCGAGCCGCTGGTCCTGTTCGGCCGGTTCATCCCGCTGCTGCGCTCCTTCGTCTCCTTCGCCGCCGGACTGGCCGAGATGGCCATCGCCAAGTTCCTGGTGTTCACCGTCATCGGCTGTGCGATCTGGTGCACCGGGCTGACCCTGCTCGGCTACTCGCTCGGGGGCACCTACGACCACGTGCAGAAGTCGTTCAGCTACGCCACCTACGTGATCCTCCTCCTGGTGGTCCTGGCCGTGATCTACCTGATCTGGCACCGGTTCCGCACCCTGCGGGAGGAGCGGAGCTGAGCCGGGGCACCTCGGCTGGGGCGAAGAAGGCGGCGCTGCGGGCGTCCGAGCACCTCGAGCGCTCGGCGTCCTGGAACGGCCTGAAGGTCGGCGACCCGGTCGTGGTGCGCGGTGTGTCGATGCGCGGTGCCACCTGGGAGTTCCGGGCCCACGTGGTGAACACCAACAACGGGACGGAGTCCGTCGAGGTGGTGGGCGGTCGACCCGGCGACCGGACCATCCGCTCGTTCGGCCCAGAGCGGATCTTCGCGCCCACCGGTAAGCGCGCCACGAGTGCCGCCAAGGCCGTGGCCGGGCAGCTGTCCCTGGCCGAGGCGCCCCAGCTTCCACTCGGATGAGTGACCGCTAGGGTCGGATCCATGGCCACTGTGACGTTCTTCCACGCCCACCCCGACGACGAGGCCATCGCCACCGGCGGCACCATGGCCTCGCTCGCCGACCAGGGCCACCGGGTCGTCCTGGTGACCGCCACCCGGGGCGAGCTGGGCGAGGTGGACGACGGGTTCCTCGACCCCGGGGAGACGCTCACCGCCCGCCGTGAGGTGGAGCTCGTCGAGGCGGCGCGCATCCTCGGTGCCGCCCGTCTGGCGTTCCTCGGCTACGAGGATTCGGGCATGGAGGGTGAGCCGAGTGCGTCGCGGCCGGGCTGCTTCGCCACCGCCGACCCCGAGGAGGCCGCCGGCCGACTTGCCGATCTGCTCACCGAGGAGTCGTCCGACGTCCTGGTCGTCTACGACGAGCACGGCGGCTACGGCCATCCGGACCATGTCCAGGTGCACCGGGTGGGCATGGCCGCCGCCGAGCGGGCCGGCACGCCGGTCGTCTACATGACCACCATGGACCGCGACTTCATGCGGGCACTGCGCACGCGGGCCCTCGAGTCCGATCTCGCCACCGAGGAGGAGATGGAGGGCGCCGACACCATGGGCGAGCCCGCGGCGCGGATCACCACGCAGGTCGACGTCGGCCCGTGGGTGGGGACCAAGCGACGGGCCATGGCCGCGCACGCCAGCCAGATCAGTGAGGAGAGCTTCTTCCTGTCCATGCCCGAGGACGTGTTCGCCGAGGTGTGGGGCCAGGAGTGGTTCATCCGGGTCCGGCCGGAGCCGACCGGGCTGGGAGACGGCGTCCGCGAGCCCGGGCTGGTCCTCGATCCGACGGGCGCGGTGCTCGGTGGCGGCGCGTCAGGGGAGGGTTCGAAACGATGACGAAGCACAAGGTGCTGCGGGTCCACGGTGGCCGCCTGGTGGTGGCCGAGCGGCGGGTCGAGCTGGAGGGCGAGCTGGACTCGCTGGCCGCCCAGGGGTGGACGCTGGTGAACTCCTTCGCCGTCGACGACAACGTGTACCTGGTCCTGTCCTCGGGGGACTGACCCCGGGCCTGCGACTACTCGGAGTAGGCGGCGATGGAGACGACGCGGTCCCGACCGGAGGCCTTGGCCCGGTAGAGGGCCCGGTCCGCCCGCTCGATGAACGACAGCGGGTCCTCGATGCCGTCCCAGCTGGTGAGTCCGGCCGACAGCGTGACCCCGAGATCGGTGGTGGCGTCGCGACCGCCGGCCCGGAGGTGGTCGAGCAGGTGGTGGCCACCGATGAGATCGGTGTCGGGAAGCACGAGGCAGAACTCCTCGCCGCCGTACCGGGCGACCAGGTCCTGGTCACGGGTGTTGGAGATCATCATGGCTGCCACGGAGCGGAGCACGGTGTCCCCGGCCACGTGACCGTAGCGGTCGTTGAACTCCTTGAAGTGGTCGAGGTCGATCATGGCCAGGGTGAGGGGGGAGTCGGACCGGAGGGCGTGGGCCATCTCCATGTCGATCCGCTCCATGAGGCTCCGCCGGTTGGCCAGTCCCGTGAGCGGGTCGGTACGGCTCTCGGTGTGGAGCCCGTTGATGAAGTTGGCCCGGCTGGTGACGCGGAGGAAGGCCGACGCCAGGAGGTCGGCGGACTCGGCGGCGCGGAGGTCGGCCCGGGTATCGGACTGGCGGCGTTCGATCACCATCACCAGCTCGCCGTCGGAGGCGTAGCCGACCGGCAGCACGCAGGTCCGGGGATCCAGTTCGACGGCGTTGTGGGCCAGGGCGGTGGCCACCTCCGGGAGCCGCGCCAGGTCACTGCAGTCGGCGGTGATGTCGGGCCACGAGGCCAGGAGGATGAAGCGCTCGAGGGCGCCGGTCCGGGTGAAGACGGCGACCCGTTCGGCGGGCATGATGCACGCGACGTAGGGGAGCCCCCGCGAGAAGATCTCGGCGAAGGTCTCCGAGGTGGGGCGGGCGGCGTCGAGCCCGACGTCGTCGAAGCACTCGTTGAGCGAGTCCAACGCCTGGGTGACGTTGATCTGCCCGGTCATCGACCCGACGGTGCGGGCACAGATGTAGGTGAGGACGGCGATCGTCGAGGCGTAGACGACCATCGACACGGCGAACTCGGCACCCCGGAGGCCCTGCACCCACCCGATGATGGCGATGAGGGCGAGGGCGAAGCAGTCGATGACGAGCTGCATGCGGCGGTCGCCGACGATGGCCACGAAGATGACGCCGACCAGCA
>CAZULR010000085.1:0-8919 GCA_964621235.1 uncultured Acidimicrobiaceae bacterium | reverse complement strand
GGATCCAGTTCTGCCACTGGCCGAGGGCCTGGGATCCGACGATGAGGGACAGCACCACGACGACGACCGCCCGCAGCCAGCGTGCGTAGGGCCCGATCACCTCCCGGTAGCGCTTGACGAATTCGTCCTCGGCGTCGATCGACGGGCCCTTCGGTGCCAGTCGCTCGGCCACCAGCAGGCTCACCAGGAGGAGCACAGCGAAGATGGCGCTGAAGGCGACCATCAGGCCGGTCTTGATCTCGAACAGCTTCAGCCAGACCGAGTGGAGGTTGACGGACGAGAACCACAGCGCATCCGTGTAGAAGACCGCGAACGTGTGCAGCGAGGCGAACAGCACGACGAGCAGCACGACGGCCGCGATGACCCAGCGGCGGCCACGGTGGCTCGACGTCCGTGGGGCCGCGGGCATGTCACTAGGAGTGCGCACGGCAGCAGCCTAGGGGGTGCCGGGTGCGAGCAGGCATCGACAGCCCGGGTGCGCCGGTGGGTAGGGGTGCCCCGTGGGGAACTCCTCACCCGCGGCCTGGACCCCGTTGAGCCCGTTGTCCTCGCAGTCAGGACACGGGGTCCCATCCCCGGCAGCCACGGCCACCCACTCGACACCGCCACCGCCGGTGCCGAGGGCGGCCAACGTCCCGAGCGACACAGCTGCCATCACGTGGTCCCCGGCGAGCCCCTCGATGCGCTCGCCCTTCCACTCGCGGTAGGCCGACCCGACGTGCTCGGTGACCACCGACTCCTCGGCTCCGTCCAGGCCGTCCGGCTCGGACAGGCGACGGCGCAGCGGCAGCACGATGGACTCGGCCAGCTCGTGGGCGATGCCGAGGAGGGCGTCGGCCGAGGGCCGATCCTTCGACATCCCGACCAGGGTGGCCCCTGCGTCAGCGGCCTCCTCCAGCAGCGGCAGCGCCGCCGTCGTGACGGAGTCGACGTGCTCCGTCTCCTCGGGCAGCAGCTCCGGTGACCAGGTGGTCCCCTTGGCGCGCAGCCTGTCGAGCAGCTCGTTCTGGCTGTCCTGCAGCGCCCGCTTCAGACGACGGGACAGGCCGGTGATGATCGGGGCCACGAGTTCATCGCGTTGGACGGCGATCGGGTGCCGGGCCTCGGGCGGCCCTCCGGCCTCCTCGTGGGCAGACTCCCCGTCGGCTGACTCCCCGTCGGCTGCATCCGCGTCGGCTGAGGCGTCAGCCGCGATGGCGGCGGTCGTGGGGTCGACAGCCACGCCGGCTGCACCCGCGTCGTCCGACGCGGACGCCCCCTCGTCCCCCTGGGCCGCACGGAGCTTGGCGAACAGCGCGTCGACCTTCTCCACGGGCGGAGCCGGGGATCCGACGGCGTCGAACTCGGATTCTGTCCCACCGGCCGCCTCGACCGCGGGCGATCCATCAGGCGCCGAGCCGACCGCCCCGGCTGCGGTCGCTCCGTCCGCGGTGGCCTCTTCGGCCAGCAGCGCGGCGGCCAGCTCCTCGGGGGTCTGGTCGTCGCTCCGGCCGGCCAGCTCGCGACCGGCCACCTCGGCGGCCAGCCGCGCCTCGTTCTCGGCGTTGAAGAGGTCTTCGGCGATGGCGTCGACCGCGTGGCGCACCTCGGTGATCGTCTCGGCGAGGCGCTCGCGCCCGGCCCGGAGCTGCTCGATCTGCGCGTGCAGGATCTTGCGCCGACGCGACAGATCCGCCAGCACGCGGGCTCGCAGCTGCTGGGCCTCCTCGACCATGACCCGGCCTTCGGCCCGGGCCCGCTCGGTCAGCTCCTCGGCATCGGCCCGCACCTTGTCGAGAGCCGCGGCCACCTGCTGCTCGGTCCGCTCCTGGAGCGATGCCGCCGCGGCCTCGGCCTCGGCCGTGCGCTCAGCCAGCAGCGTGTCGGCACGCGAGTGGGCCTGCTCGTTGACCTCGGCCGCCTCGGCCAGCAGGCGCACCGACTCGGCCTGCGCCTCGCTGACCAGGCGTGAGGACTCCGCCTCCGCATTGGCCACCATCTCGGCCGCCGCGTCGTGGGCGCTCTGCAGCACCCGTGCCGTCTCCCGGCCCACCGCGTTGGTGAGCATGGTGTCGTCGATGACAGGGTTGGCGGCGCGCTCCTCGGCTCCGGCCAGGGCATCGCGCAGCTCCTGCTCACGTTCGGCCAGGCCCCGCAGCCCGGCCGCCAGGGACTCGAGGTAGTCGCGCACCTCGGTGGGGTCGAAACCCCGGCGGACGGATGCGAACGTGTGCCGGGCGACGTCGTCAGGGGCCAGGTGGGGCGACGAGGTGATGGTCATCCTGCGTTCCTCGGGCATGGCGCAGAGCCTACGACCGCCGTCCGGCGAATCGGCTCATCCCGCCAAGGTGCTGGAGGCGGCCTCCAGGGTGCCGGTCGGCACGTGGCCGCCGTTGGCCGCCAGCACCCGCAAGGCCTGGTCGAGCGTCGACACCGCGAAGACCTTGAGGCCAGGACGGTCCTTCGACTTGGCCGCCGCGTACTCCTGGGGCGGCACGAGGAAGATGGTCGCCCCGGCATTCTCAACGGCGACCGTCTTCTGGGCCACTCCCCCCACGTCGCCCACGTCGCCCGAGGCGTCCATCGTGCCCGTGGCGGCCACCTTCTTGCCGCCGGTGAGCTGTCCCCCGCTGAGCGTGTCGATGACGCCGAGCGTCATGGCCAGTCCGGCCGACGGGCCGCCGATGTCGACGACGTCGATGGAGACGGGGAACGGATACGTGTACCGGACCTGGTCCTGGGGTTCGATCCCCACCGTGAGCACCACCCGCTCACCGTCCACGTCCACGATCGTGCGCCGCAGGGTCAGCGTCACCGGCCCGGGCGGCGCCGTGCCGTTGCGGCGCACGGTGAACGTGACCGACTGCCCCGGTTTGTAGGCGGAGAGTGCCGTGGTCAGGGCGCGGGCGGAGGTCGTCTGGACACCGTCGACCGCCGTGACGACATCGCCCACGTTCAGGACGCCGTAGGCCGGCGTCCCGGGGAACGTCCCGGCGATGACCGCACCGACTGGGGTGCCGGGCACCAGATAGCCGAGGTGGCGCAGAGAGGCGACTTTGGCGGCCGTCTCCGCCTGCTCCATCTGGAGGTTCCCCTGGGCGTCGAGCTCGGCGGGCGACACGCCGCCGGTGACCGACGGCACGGAGTAGAGGGCCGTGTCCGACTGCAGCTTGAAGATGAGGTAGTTCAGCGCGGTCACCCGGGCCTCCTCCACGTCGGTCAGGAGGACCGGGTCGGCCACGTGGTGCGACCTCCCGGGCGGGACGGTGATGAACGGCTGCACCGACTGCGCCGTACCGGGCTGGATGGCGTAATAGTTCAGATTGATCCGCGAGGCGACCAGGACGCCCAGCAGCACCACCAGGACCGCACCCCACACCACCCACCGGACCTTCGAGTGGCTTCGGGTGGACGCCGGACGGACGACCCCTGCGCCGGTGGGACCCGTGCCGTCAGCCATCGGGAATTCGGGCACGGCCGCCGGCCCCGGAACCGGTGGTGCCTGCGGGGGTGGGGGCGGCGGTGGGGAGGGGTTCGGTGCCGTGGGGAAGGTCAGACCGGACGCCGGATCCCCTTCCTGCCCGGCGTCCGGCGTGGTCGGGGGCGCGTCGTCGGTCATAGTGGTGCCGTGCAGCCTGCCACGGAACCGGACGGTGGCGCCGTCACCGAGCGCCGTCGCAGCGTGGCCGTCGCCGGCCACACGGGCGACCTCACCACGGCCCGAGCGGGCCTCGTCGACACGGCCGCCACGGTGCGTTCGACGGCCCTCGGTGCGCTCGAGCGCCTGGGCGAGTTGAGCGGCGCCGACCTGGTCGCCGGCCTCGCCGATCCCGACCCGTCCGTGCGCCGGCGGTCGGCCGAGCTGGCCGCCACCCATCGCGAGGTGCCGGTGGTCGAGCTTCTGGCCGACCCGGACCCGTCGGTGGTCGAGATGACGGCTTGGTCGCTCGGGGAGCGTGAGGAGTCCACCTCCGTCGCCGCGCTGGCCGACCTCGTGCCGTCCGATGGTGGCCACGCCGACCCGCTCTGTCGCGAGGCGGCTGTTGCTGCGCTCGGGGCGATCGGCGATCCTGCCGGGTTGACGGCCGTGCTGACCGCGCTGGAGGACAAGCCGGCGGTCCGTCGCCGAGCGGCCGTCGCCCTCGCGGCCTTCGACGGGCCGGAGGTCGAGGCCGCGCTGCGACGCTGCCTCGACGATCGGGACTGGCAGGTCCGCCAGGTCGCCGAGGACCTGCTCGCCGTCGACTGATCGCCGTCGGTGGCCCGGGCCCCACGACCCTGGCCGGAGTCAGGATTCGGCAGCGGCGAAAATCGGGCGCAGGCTGTCGAAGGAGTCGAGGCAGAGTCCCGCTCCCCGGACGACGCACTCCAGCGGGTCGTCCACCACATGGACGGGGACCTCGGTCGCCTGGGCCAGCCGGTCGGCCAGCCCGCGCAGGCGCGAACCCCCGCCCAGTAGGTGGATGCCCTCGTAGATGATGTCCTGGGCCAGCTCAGGGGGCGCCTCGGCCAGGCAGCCGAGCACGGTGTCGACCACGAGCTCGACCTGCTCGGACAGGGCGTAGCGGATCTCCTCACCGGTGAGAACCACGGAGCAGGGCCGACCGGTCGTGACCTCCCGCCCCCGCACCTCGGCCCGCTGCTCCTCATCCGAGGGGAGCGCCGAGCCGATGGCGATCTTCAGTTCCTCGCCGGTGCGGTCGCTGATGGCCACGCCGTGCTTCTGGCGGACGTACTCCTGGATGGCGGCGTCCATGTCGTATCCGCCGCAGCGCACGGCCCGATAGGCCACGATCCCACCGAGGGAGATCACCGCCGTCTCGGTGGTGCCGCCCCCGACGTCGACGACCATGCTCCCGACCGGCTCGTGGATGTCGAGGCCGGCGCCGATCGCCGCCGCCATGGGCTGCTCGATCAGGTGGGCCGCCGACGCCCCGGCCCGCCGGGCCGCCTCCTTGACCGCCCGCCGCTCGACGGACGTGATGGCCGACGGCACGCAGATCAGGACCCGGGGGCGGTTGAACTTGGTCACCCCGGCCCGCCGCAGCAGGAGGCGGATGGTCCGCTCCGTGATGTCGAAGTCGGTGATGGCTCCTTCGCGCAGCGGTCGGACGGCGACGATGTACCCCGGCGTGCGGCCGATCAGCTGGAGGGCCTCGTCTCCCACGGCCAGCACTTCGTGTGTGCGGGTGTTGAGGGCAATCACGGTCGGCTCCTCGAGGATGACCCCCTTGCCCTTGGCGAACACCTGGGTGTTGGAGGTCCCGAGGTCGATCGCGAGGTCCCGGGCCACCCCGTCATCGTAGGGCGCTCCCGGGGACCCCCGGGCGGGGATCGGTCGGGCACCCACGCGGCCGGCGCCACCGCGCCGTCCCTTCCGGCGCCGTGGTCGGTAACCTTCGCTCCGTGCACGGGGAGCCGCCAGACCACATCGACGTGCCCGAGGACGGCGACGACGACGGCCCCCTGCGCGGCTGGGTCCCCCAGGACGACCGGCTCTGGCTCCACCCCTCCGAGCGCGGCGCAGCGCGGAGTGCCGCGTCGACCCGATCGGCACCGCAGCCGAACCGTGCACCCGGCGGCCGGTGGATGGTCGGCGGCCTTGCCGCCTGCGTGGCCGTCACCATGGTGGTGGTGAGCATGGCCATGCTCGCCACCGACCGGGCCCAGGATGCCTCCTCCCCGCCCGGCACCTGGGTCAGCGGCGTGCCCACCACCGAGGTCGACCTCAGCAGCCTGACGACCACGCGCCACCTGTCGGCCGTCGCGCAGTCGACCCACGACTCCACGGTCGCCCTCCTGGTGGAGCGGTCCGGGCGCACGACCGTCCGGACGGGCATCGTGGCCGAGGCCGGCGGCATCGTTGTGGCTCTGGCGCCCGCCCTGACCGGCGCCCGCAGCATCACCGTCGTCGAGCCGGACGGGACCCGCCAGCCGGCGGTCCTGGTCGGCACCGACACCGCCACCGGGATCAGCGTGCTGCGCATCAGTGACGATCTGCCGGCTGCCACCTTCTCGACCTCCGACCCGTCCACGGGCTCGGTCGCCGTGGTCGAGGCCGAGGAGTCCGGAGATCACCACGGCTCGACCCCCGAGGTACGGCTCTACGCCGGGACGGTGCTCTATGCCGGAGTGGCGTCCGGCACCGGGCGGGCGGGTGGCTTCAGCACCACCGGGGTGGAGACGCCCCTGACCGGCGGCGACCTGGGCAGCCCACTCGTCGACTCGGCCGGAGCGGTGTGCGGGATCCTCGACACCGTCCAGGGGTCAGGTCGGGACCGCACGTCGGTGTTCCTGCCCGCCGAACTGGTAAGTGACGTGACCGACCAGATCGTCACCCATGGCTGGGTCGACCACGGATCGCTCGGGGTGCTGACCGTCGACCTGTCCCCGGGGTCCGGGCTGCAGGGCGCCGAGGTCAGGTCCGTGACATCGGGCGGTGCGGGCGACCGGGCCGGACTCCAGCCCGGCGACGTGCTGGTGGGGGTCGACGGGGATTCCGTGCGCTCGGTGGCCGAGCTCGACACCCGTCTCTACGGCGACCCGCCGGGTTCGGAGCTGCGTGTCACGGTCGACCGTGACGGATCCACCTTCAACACCATGGTCGTGCTGACGGACGCCTGAGCTCTCCGACGGAGTGGGGCAGACGGCGCCCGGAATGCGGGCCCCGGGGTCTGATCGCCGGGACCCGGGCCACCGGAGGCAGCACAGATGGGCCCGGTTCGGTGGTGGCGAGGCCACGCCCAGCGGACTTCTTCGCTACCGTACAGAGATGGCGGAGTGGCCTCCAGTGTCCTATGGCCAGTGGGCCGAGACGTGTGACACGCTTCACGCGCACTCCCAGGTCCTCGGCAAGTTGGCGGCGAAGCTCGCGCCACCCGAGCACCAGTTGCAGCACGCCGCGCTGCGCCTGACCGCACGGGGCTGGGAGACCGCCCCGCTCCCTGCGCCGGATGGATCGGGCTCCCTCGTCGTGGCACTCGACCTGCATGTCCACGAGACGAGGATCGACCACAGCGACGGTCGGAGCGAACGCGTCGGGCTCACACCGAACCGGTCCGTGGGAGCCGTGACGCGTGAGGTGTTGACCGCCGTTCGCCGGCTCGGCGGGCCGGTCGAGATCGACCTGGCACCCCAGGAGGTGCCGTGGAGCGTGCCGCTCGACGAGGACGGTGACCACACAAGGTACGACGAACTCCAGGTAGCTGACTACTTCGTGGCTGCGACCCAGGCGGCCCTGGTCCTCGCGGAGTTCCGCGCTCCCTACCGGGGGCGGGCGACACCCGTCAATGCCTGGTGGGGATCGTTCGATCTAGCCGTGAGCCTGTTCTCCGGACTCCCCGCCGAACCTCCCTCGACGGACTTCATCATGCGAAACGCCATGGATGCACAGGAGGTGGCGGTCGGTTGGTGGCCCGGCGACGCCCGGTACGGGAAGGCCGCGTTCTACGCCTACGCGCACCCCGCCGCGGAAGGGTTCGGGGGTGGGGCGCTTCCCTCGCCTCAGGCGCGTTGGGACAACGCTCTCGGTGAGTACATCCTCGACTGGGACGACGTCTGCGCCAGTGCCGACCCACGTGGGACGGCTCTGGAATTCGCCCGCGCCGTGTTCCGTCATGCGTGCGAGACTTGCGGATGGGACCACGCACTGGCGGTCAGTGCGGAGGGAGTCCCCCCTCCGGTCGTCTGACCACTGGATTGCCCCACTTGTCCGGACCGGCGATGAGCGGGACCGGTCCGGAGATTCCGTCTCGGATGGGTGGGAACGATGTGGCCTGACGGCACGAGCCGGGTGCCCCGTGCTCGTAGGACTCCTCACCGCGGTCCTGATCACCGGGGACGTCCCGCCGTCCCGTACGGGGGTGGGCCGCCGTAGCATGGACCCATGACACCGTCCGACCCCGGGGACGCCGGCAACCCGTTCCAGTCACTGCTCGGCGACCTGATGAACATGCTGGGGTCGAATGGGCCCGACCAGTGGGAGATGACCCGCTCCTTCGCCCTCAATGTGGCCACCGGCGGGACCCCCGAATCGAACGTCGAGCCCCTCCAGCGCATCCAGGTCGAGCAGCTCTCCCGTGTGGCTGAGCTCAACGTGACGGAGGCCACCGGCCTGCCGGTCACCCCGGACGGCCGCCGCCTCACCTGCGTGCCCGTGGGCCGCGGCGACTGGACGGTGCGGGCCCTCGAGTCATGGCGCCCGGTCCTGTCGGCGTTGGCCGCGCCGCCGCCCACCGGGCCCCAACCGGTGCCCGCCCCGACCGGCACCCCCGGCCTCGATCCCCTGGCGGACGACCCGACCGGTGGGATGGCGGCCATGCTCGGGCAGTGGGCCTCGGCCATCGGACCGATGTTCCTCGGGCTCCAGATCGGCTCGGTCGTCGGGCACCTCGCCCAGCGCACGCTCGGTCAGTACCCACTGGCCGTGCCGTGGGCGCCGTCCGACGAGCTCCTGCTTGTGACGGCCAACATCGCCGAATTCGCCTCCGACTGGAGCCTGCCCGAAGAGGAGGCGCTCCTGTGGGTGTGCGCCCGGGAGCTGGCGTCCAACACCGTGCTCAGCCGACCTGCGGTCCGGGCCCACCTGGAGGAGCTGCTCCTGGCGCTCGCCGCCTCGCAGGCCGCAGCCCAGCAGGACATGGCGGGCAAGCTACGCGGGATGATGACCGGCGAGGGTGGCGACCCGATGCTCGGTGCCGGCATGGACCTCGAGTCGATGCAGAACATGTTCGGCGACCCCGAGGCCCTCCTCGGTGACCTCCTGACCCCCGAGAGCCGCCGCACGTCGGACCAGCTCACCTCGCTGGCGGTCGTGGTCGACGCCTACGCCGACCACGTCGCCACGCGGGTGGGGACGAAGTTGGTCGGCTCCCACGTCCAGCTGGCCGAGGCCTGGTACCGCCGGCGCACCGAGCGCGGCAAGGGCGAGGAGGCGGCGGG
>CAZULR010000084.1:0-8945 GCA_964621235.1 uncultured Acidimicrobiaceae bacterium | reverse complement strand
GCTGCAGGGCGAAATGCACAAGCTCGGGGGCTGAGTGGTCTCCCGGGCCGACGGGTCCGGCCCGTCCGCTCAGGACGAGGGGTTCGACGCCGACGAGCTGCGCGAGGCCGAGCACCTCCTGAGCGGCACCGGTTCCGGGGGTGACGGTGGGATCACGGTCCCGTGGCCCCTCCTGTTCCGGCACCGGATGCACCACAAGGTGGCCGGCTCGGACCGGTACCAGTGGTGGGTCCTGTGGACCGTGCTGGCCGGCCTGCTGTCGGTCAACATCACCTTCACGGTGTTCGTGGTGGCGCTGCCCGAGGTGGCCCGTCAGCTCCACACCACGGTGTCCACGCTCACCTGGACGTCGACCGGCCCGCTGCTGGCCTTCGGGGTGGCGGCACCCGTCCTCGGCAAGCTGGGCGACCTGCGCGGCTACAAGCGCCTCTACCTGTGGGGCCTGTCGGGTGCCGCCGTCAGCGTCGTGCTGACGGCCTCCGCCCCGACCGCCGGGGTCCTGATCGCGGCGCGCCTGTTCGACGGTGTCCAGGGCGCGGCCACCGGGGCAGCGTCGATGGCCCTCGTGCTGCAGGCGTTCTCCCACGAGGACCGGGTCAAGGCGATGGGCTGGTGGGCGCTGGTCGGTGCCGGCGGGCCCGTGCTCGGGGTCACGATCGGCGCTCCCATCATCCAGTTCTACGGCTGGCGGGCCCTGTTCTGGGGTGAGCTTCCCCTCATGGCCGCAGCCGCCGTCCTGGCCCTGATCGTGCTGCCCAGCCACGACCGGGCGGCCACCACGGCGGCCGAGGCCCAGCGCCGGACCGGCCGGTCCGACGCACCCGTGCCCGAGCCGCCCGACCCGGCGACCCCGCGTGAGAGCCCGTGGCGCCAGCTCGACTGGACCGGATCGGCCACCCTGTCGGGCTCGGTGACCCTCGGGCTGCTGGGGCTCAACGTCGCCCCCTCCTGGGGGTTCGGCGCACCGAAGACCGTGGCCCTATTCGTGGCCTCGGCGCTGCTGCTCGTGGTGTTCGTGCTCCACGAGCGGACGGCCGCCCGACCGCTCATTCCGCTGCACTACTTCCGCAAGCGCAACTTCGTGTTCCCGCTGGGTGCCCGGGCGGCGGTCAACTTCGCCTACATGGGCGGGTTCTTCCTGTTCCCCATCCTCATGGAGCGCATCTACGGCTACTCGGAGACGGGTGCGGGTCTGCTGTCCACGGCCCGGCCCCTGATGTTCTCCCTGTCGGCCCCCATCGCCGGGTACGCGGCGGTCAAGGTGGGGGAGCGGTGGTCGGTCGTCGTGGGGGCCACGGCCCTGTGCGTGTCGATGCTCGTGTTCACCCAGGTCGGTGCCGACCCGTCGGTGCTCCTGATCATCGTGGCCCTGGCCCTGTCGGGCCTCGGCAACGGCGTGTCGACTCCGTCGACGGCATCGTCGTCCGCCAACGAGGTGGAGCCCGACGAGCTCGGGGTGATGAGCGCCGCCCAGCTGCTGATCACCCAGATCGGCATCGTGGCGGGCATCCAGACCATGGTCACGGTCCAGGCCTCGTCCCACGGTGGCACCGGCGACCTGGCCTCGTTCCACGCGGCCTATTTCGTCGGGGCACTGGTGGCGTTCGCCGCCGTGGTGTGCGGCTTCTTCGTGAAGGACACGCCGCGCGGGGCGCGGGTGGCGCCCGTCGACGTGCCCCTCCACTAGCCGGGCCGGGCGGCTCCGGTGGTGCCGTCTACTCGGTGATGGCCTGGATCCGGGCCGCGATCTCGGCGGCCGACGGATCGGGCGAGGCGGTCTGGAGGGCCATGAGCTTGGCGATGTCGCCCTCGACCTTGATCTTGCCCTGCATGAATGCCTGCAGCCCGGCCTGCGGATTCCCCTCCACCAGCAGGGCCCGGGCGATGTCGTAGCCGATGGTGATCTTCAGGTCGACCGGCTCGATGTGCCCGACGTCGAGGACCAGCTCGCCGGTCGAGGTGTCGACGTGGGCGTGGAGCGATCCCTCGCCGAACGGCACCTCCACGACCACGAGGTTCATCCGCACCGAGTGCTCGATGTTGCCCCCCAGACCTTCGTACTCGGCACGGATGGCCCGGGCCCCGTCGAGCCAGTCGTCGCTCAGAAACTGATAGGTGGCCATCGGTGTACCGCTCCTTGCCCGTCGTGGATCGTGGCGCAACTCTATCCGCCGTCCCCGGGGGTGATCTGCCCCGCGGGCGTACGGGCGGGCGTGCCGACAGGTCCGGTCGACCTCCCGGGGGCCGATAGCATCGCCCCCGTGACCGCTCCCATCCTGCAAGGCGCCGAGCCGTGGTCCGCGGAGGGCGGCCCCGACGGCGTCCTCGTCCTCCACGGCTTCACCGGATGCCCCCAGAGCATGCGGCCGCTGGCCGAGTCGCTGGCCGCGGCCGGCTACAGCGTCGAACTGCCCCTCCTGCCCGGCCACGGGACGGCCGTCGAGGACCTCGTCCCGCTGCGGTGGGAGGACTGGTCCGGTGCCGCCGAGGCCCACTTCCAGGCCCTCGCCGCCCGGTGCGACCACGTGGCCGTGGTCGGCCTGTCGATGGGAGGTGCGCTGACGTGCTGGCTGGCCGAACGCTACGGGCACCTGGCCGGGATCGCCCTGGTCAACCCGCTGATCCACGCTCCGGGCGACGATCTGCGGACGATGATCCGGGGGATGGTGGACGCAGGTGAGGTTCTGACCGACGGCATCGGTGGCGATATCAAGAAGGAGGGCGTCACGGAGGTTGGCTACGACGCCACCCCGTTGGCCGCCATCCTGTCGACCTTCGACGGCGCCGACGAGGTGGAGGCCCACCTGGTCGACATCCACTGCCCGACCCTGCTGCTGGTCAGCCGAGAGGACCACCTGATCGACGCCGCCTCCGGCGACGCACTGGTCGAGCGGGCCAGCGGCCCCGTCGAGCGGGTGTGGCTCGAGGACAGCTACCACGTCGCCACCCTCGACAACGACGCCCCTCTCATCGAGTCCCGGGTCGTCGAGTTCGTCGGCTCGGTCGTCGGCGGTCGCGCCTGATGGCTGAACCCGCGCGCCTCACCCGCGAGGACGTGGCCCACGTCGCCACCCTCGCCCGCCTCCACCTGACCGAGGAGGAGCTCGACCGCTTCACCGGCCAGCTGGCCGAAGTCCTGGACCACGCCGCCGACATCGCCTCCCTCGACCTGGGCGGTGTCGCCCCGACCGCCCACGCCATGGCCGTGACCAACGTCCTGCGTACCGACGAGCCGATCGTCTGCCTCGACCGGGACGAGGTGCTCGCCCAGGCCCCGTCCGTCGAGGACCACCGCTTCCGGGTGCCGCGGATCCTGGGGGAGGCGCCGTGACCGCCCCGCGTCCGGCGTTGGAGACCGCCACCATGGTCCGTGCCGGCGAGCTCAGTGCCGTCGACGTCCTGGAGCATCACCTGGCCGTGATCGAGGTCGGTGAGGAGTCGATCCACGCCTTCAACCTGGTCACCGCCGACCGGGCGCGGGCCCAGGCCCGTGCCGTCGACGCCACGGTGGCCGCAGGGGATGACCCGGGACCGCTGGCCGGCGTGCCCGTCGCCCTGAAGGACAACCTGTGCACACGCGGGGTGCCGACCACCTGCTCCTCGCGGATCCTGGAGGGGTGGGAACCGCCGTATGACGCGACCGTCGTCACCCGCCTGGCCGCAGCCGGGGCGGTGGCCATCGGCAAGACCAATATGGACGAGTTCGCCATGGGGTCCTCCACCGAGACCTCCGCGTTCGGGACGACCCGCAACCCCCACGACACCGACCGGGTGCCCGGCGGCTCCTCGGGTGGGTCGGCCGCAGCCGTGGCCGCCGGCTTCGCCCCGCTCGCCCTCGGCTCGGACACCGGGGGCTCGATCCGCCAGCCCGCCGCCCTGTGCGGTGTGGTGGGCATGAAGCCGACCTACGGCACCGTCTCGCGCTACGGCCTGGTGGCCTTCGCCTCGTCGCTCGACCAGATCGGGCCCTTCGCCGGGTCCGTGGCCGACGCCGCCCTGCTGTTCGACGCCATCGGTGGCCACGATCCGCTCGACTCGACGTCGCTCCACCGCCCGACGCCGCGGGTACTGACCGTCCTCGACGAGGGGGTGGACGGCATGACCGTCGGCGTGCTGACCGAGCTCCTCGACGGTGCCGCGCCCGACGTGGCCGCCCGGGTCCACCAGGCCGCCGAGGCGCTGGCCGCCGCCGGGGCGCGCGTCGAGGAGGTGTCGGTCCCCGAGGTCAGGCTGGGTCTGTCGGCGTACTACCTCATCGCCCCGGGCGAGGCCTCGTCCAACCTGGCGCGCTACGACGGCGTCCGCTACGGGCTCCGGGTCGACGCCGAGGACACGGTGGCCATGAACACCGCCACCCGGTCGCAGGGGTTCGGGGCCGAGGTCAAGCGCCGGATCATGCTGGGCACCTACGTCCTCTCGGCCGGCTACATGGACGCCTATTACAACCAGGCGCTGCGCGTCCGCACCCGGATCATCGAGGGCTTCGACGCGGCCTACGCGCGCGTCGACGTCCTGCTCGGCCCCACGGCACCGACGACGGCCTTCGCCATCGGGGCGAAGGTCGACGACCCGATGACCATGTACCTGTCCGACGTCTGCACCATCCCGTCGAACCTGGCCGGCCACCCCGCCATCAGCGTGCCGTTCGGGCCCGGCGACGACGGCCTGCCGGTGGGCGTGCAGCTGCTGGGCCCGGCCTTGTCCGAGGGCACCCTGTTCCAGGTCGCCGCCGTCGTCGAGGGAGCGGCCCCGCCGCTGGCCGCGCCCGTGCTCCGGACGGGGGCCCCGGCATGAGGGCCGACTGGCACCTGGTCATCGGGCTCGAGGTCCACTGCGAGCTCCGGACGACGACCAAGCTCTTCTGCGGCTGCCCGAACATGTTCGGCGACGAGCCGAACACCAACGTCTGCCCCAACTGCCTCGGGCTGCCCGGATCGCTCCCGGTGCTCAACCAGCGGGCGGTGGAGCTGGCCATGGCCATCGGCACCGCGCTGCACTGCGACATCCGGCCGTCCACCTTCCACCGGAAGAACTACTTCTATCCGGACCAGGCCAAGGACTACCAGATCAGCCAGTACGACGAGCCGATCAACGTCAACGGCCACCTCGACCTGCCCGACGGGTTCCGTGTCGGCATCGAGCGCGCCCACATGGAGGAGGACACCGGCAAGACGTCCCACGCCGGCGCCTCGGGCCGGATCCACGGGGCCGACTACTCACTCGTCGACTACAACCGCTCGGGCGTGCCCCTGGTCGAGATCGTGAGCGCTCCGGACATGCGGACGCCCGACCAGGCCCGGGCCTACGTCACCGAACTGCGCTCCATCCTGGTGGCCTCCGGCGCCTCCGACGGCAAGATGGAGGAGGGGTCGATGCGGGTCGACGCCAACGTCTCCGTGCGCCGCAGCATCGACGACCCCTTCGGCACGCGCTGTGAGATCAAGAACCTCAACTCCGTCCGGTCGCTCGGCCGGGCCATCGAGTACGAGGCCGAGCGGCAGATCGGACTCCTCGAGTCCGGCGAGCCGGTGGTCCAGCAGACGCGCCACTGGGACGAGGGGACCGGCCGTACCCAGGCCCTCCGCTCCAAGGAGGATGCGTACGACTACCGCTACTTCCTCGAGCCCGACCTGGTGCCACTGGTGCCCGACGCCGAGTGGATCCGGGCGGTGGCCGACACCCTCGGGATGATGCCCGCGGCGCGCCGGGCCCGCCTGGTCTCGCTCCTGGACGGTGCCGGGGGCGCCACCGACTCCCAGCTCCTCCAGGTGGCCACCGTGGTCGACCTGGGCCTCGACGACCTGGTGGTGGAGGCGGTAGCCGCGGGGGTCGGAACGGCGCTGGCCCTGGCCCGGACGGCCAACGAGGCCGCCACCGACGCCGACGCCGCCCGCCGCCTGGACCCCAAGGTCTACGTCGAGCTGTTGACCCTCGAGATGCAGGGCAGCCTGTCAGCCACCCAGGCCAAGGCCGTCCTGGCCGAGCTGTTCGCCCACGGTGGCGACCCGGCGGCCATCGCCCGGGAGAAGGGCTTCGAGGCCATGTCGGAGGACTCGCTGGCCGAGACCGTCGCCGAGGCGGTCACCGCCCATCCGGACGAGTGGTCCCGCTACTGCGAGGGGGACGACAAGCTGGCCGGGTTCTTCACCGGGCTGGTGATGAAGGCGACCAGGGGCCAGGCCAACGGCAAGGCCGTGGCCGCCGAGCTACGGCGCCTGCGGGGCTGACCCGGCGACCGGGCCGCGCCGGGGCGCCCCGTCCGGGGTCGCCCGGGGCCGTCAGGGCGTCGGCGCCCAGAGGGGCTGGGCCAGCAGGTCGGCGGCCGAGGGCAGTGGTCCCGCCGCCAGGTAGGGCCCGGACGCACCGAACCCGAGGCGGGTGACGTAGACCGGTCGCGACAACTCCGGGAGGGGGGCCGCCGACCGCCAGGGGCTGTAGAGCAGCCAGACGCCGGCGTCGTCGTGGAACACCGACGCCTCGCCAGGCCCCTGCCCCTGGAGATTGGAGGCCAGCAGCGGGGTGGGGGAGACGTCCCGGCACGGCCCCGCCGGCCCGTCGCAGCGCGCCGCGCCGATGGCGTAGGCCGGCTGGTTGTACCAGTTGCCCGAGTAGACGACCCAGTAGGCACCGTCGACCTCCACCATGTCGGGGGCCTCGACGATGGTGCCCTGCCAGGCCTCGTCGGGGGAGAGCAGGAACGAGGGGCTGCCGAGCAGCTGGGTCCCGTCGGCGGAGAGGCGTTCCGACCAGAGCTTGGTGGGCGTGTTGGCTCCGCCGATGTTCTGGTCGGTCTTCCACACCATCCAGGGGGTGCCGTCGGCGTCGACGAAGACCCGGGGGTCGATGTCGCCCCCCTGGTCGAGCTGGCAGATGAATGGAGTGGGGTCGGCGGTGAAGGGCCCGGTCGGCGACGATGAGAAGGCGCTGCCGATGCACTCCGACGGGGGGGAGTGCCCGGCCAGCATGGCGGTGAAGTACAGGGCGTAGCGCGAGCCGAACCGGTGGAGGTCCGGCGCCCAGGTGAATCCGGGCGCGGCCCATGCGGGCAGAACGGGCAGGGCGTCGACGGGTGGGGTCCAATGGAGGAAATCGACGCTGGTGGAGACCGGTACGTTGACCGTGTCGGGCCAGTCGCTCCCGCTGGTGAGGAGGAGGTAGCGCCCGCCGGCCGTCGTCAGGAACGGGTCGGACTGTTCGGGGCCTCCGGTGACCTGGGTGCCCGGAGCCGACGCCGTCGACGTCGGGAGGGGTGCGGTGGCGGAGGTCAGGAGGGACTCCCGGGGACCGTGGGAGCCACCCGGCGCCGCCGCGTCGGTCTGGTGCCGTGCCGGTGCCGGCCGGTCCACGGCGCTGGCCCGGCCCGACGAGACCCCGGCCGCCACGCCGACGACGCCGGCGACCACGACGACGACGAGCGTCACCCAGGCCAGCAACCGCCGACTCTCGGCGGGCGCGCCGGCGCCATGACCCGAGCGCCGGACCTCCCCCTCGTCGTCCTTCGTCACTTGGCCCTTCTGTCCCCCGTGCCCTGTCGTCCCGGTCGCGCCGGTTGCCGGTCCCGTCCCCCGGGCCGTCCGACAGGCACTCACGCTAGCGCCCCGGGCCGGCGCCGGCAGGCGGCCGCGATGGCCCGTCACGAGTCGGCACGGACCTGGGGACGAACGGTGGAGATCTCGCGGTGCGCTGGGGACGACCGGAGAAATGTGGCGGAAAAGCTCAGGATTTCGCGTCGCACGCTTGACTGTCCCGAGCGGCCCGATCAGAGTGACTCCTGTCGGGAAGCCGAAGCCCTCCGGGGCTCCAGGTGAGCCCCCAGGAACCGGTCCCAGACCGGCGGCCGGGGGCGAACCGGGAATGACCGGAGTGCGGCACGCGGAACGGCAGGGAGGTCCGGGGACGGACCGGGGTGCCCCTGGGCACACCGGGACGGTCGCCTGGCGCGGGTTGTCCGACACGACCTGCGACGGGTGGAGCCGGGCCACCGGTACGTGGCCCCGAGGAGCTGGGGCGGTCTCGGCCGCCTGGTTACTCGGGGCTGCGTCGCGCCCGGGCTCGGGTCGCCGGTGCCGGCGGCACGGTATCCGTCAGTGATGGTGGCGGGAACTGCCCGCCGGTGCCGACTCCATGGCGCACGGGTCGACGTCGACGTCCGCGCAGGGCTCGCACTCGAGCTCGAGGGTGCTGTGGGCGATCCCGAACGGTTCGCCGATGGCGTGCTTCACGCGGTCGCCGACGACGTTGGCCTGCTCGAGGGTCGGATGCCCGGAGAGCACCAGGTGCGCCGAGAGCACCCGCACCTCGCTCGACAGGCTCCACACGTGGAGGTCGTGGACGCCGCTCACCCCAGCCACGCCGGACATCACCTCGGTCAGGTCACCGAGGTCGACGTCGGACGGGGTCGACTCGAGCAGGACGGCGATACTCGTCCGGAAGACGCCCGCGGCCTGGGTGACGATGATGGCCGCCACCACGAGCGATGACACCGGGTCCAGCCACGAGGCCGCCGGGACGACCAGGAGGACGAGGCCGGCCACGACCACGGCGGCCGAGGCCAGGGCGTCCCCGACCATGTGGAGCAGGGCGCCCCGCATGTTGAGGTCGTGGCCCTCCTCGTTGAGGAGGAGGGCGGCGATCCCGTTGACCACCAGGCCGGCCGCGGCCACCGCCACCACGATGCCGGCCTCCACGTGCTGGGGATTGAGCAGGCGATGGACCGCGGAGACGACGATCAGGACCGTGACCGCAGCGATGAGGACGGCGTTGGCCAACGCGGCCAGGATCGTGGCCCGGTGGTTGCCGTAGGAGCGGGCGGGACTCGCCGGCCGGAGGGTCAGGCGCACCGCCACCAGCGAGAGGGCGAGTGCACCGACATCGGTCAGGTTGTGGCCGGCGTCGGCCAGTAGGCCGGTCGAGTGGGCCACGATCCCGAAGGCCACCTGGGCGAC
>CAZULR010000083.1:0-9075 GCA_964621235.1 uncultured Acidimicrobiaceae bacterium | reverse complement strand
GGCACCTGAGGGCCGCCGACGGGCTGACGTGGCCTCCTCGCTTCATGATCTCGGCAACTCTCGCCCTTGTTGATGCCGCTCACGTCAGGACCGAGTATCGGAGATCGTGGAGCCAGAGTTCGGGCCGACCACTGCGGCTCGAGTGGCGGTACCCTGCAGGCATGTGGAGGGGCGACGGCCGCACCCGGCTCGTGGCTGCTGTGCTCGTGGTGGCCATGGTCGCCGGAGCTTCCGCTTGGACTGCCGCAACGCCGCCGGCGCAGGCCTCGGTGCCCGTCGTACGCGCCGCCTTCTACTACCCGTGGTTCCCCAACGCATGGAACCAGCACGGGATCGACCCGTTCACCTGGTACCACCCGACCGCCGGCTTCTACTCCTCGGCTGACGCCGCGCTCGTCGCACAGCAGATCGCCGCCATGGAGTACGGGCACCTGGAGGCCGGGATCATCTCATGGTGGGGCCAGGGGTCCCAGGAGGACCGCATGGTGCCGCTGGACCTGGCTGCGGCCGACCATACCGGGTTCAAGTGGGTGCTCTACTACGAGCCCGAGGGATACGGGACGCCGTCGGTGGCCCAGATCAAGAGCGACCTCTCGTACATCAAGACCAACTACGCGTCGAACCGGCACTATCTCACCATCGACGGGAAGCCGGTGATCTTCGTCTACGGCGGCAATACGGACGACTGCTCGACCGCGGCGCGGTGGCAGAGGGCGAACGCAGCCGAGGGTTTCTACACCGTCCTCAAGGTGTTCGCCGGGTACAGGACCTGTGCCGCGCAGCCGAGTTCCTGGCACCAGTACGCGCCCTCGTCGGCCGAGGACCACCAGGACGGATATTCGTTCACCATCTCGCCCGGGTTCCACAAGGCCGGCAAAACGAACGTCCGGCTCGCCCGGGACCTCGCCCGGTGGGACGTGGACGTACGGGCGATGGTCGCCTCGGGTGAGCCGCTTCAACTGGTCACGACGTTCAACGAGTGGGGCGAAGGCACCGCGGTCGAGTCCGCACAGGAATGGTCGAGCCCGTCGGGCTACGGGAGCTACCTGGACGTCTTGCACGCCGACATCCCGTGACGCCGGGCCGGTGACAGCCGGGCCACCACACCCGTGTCGATGACCGATGCAGTCTGGCAGGCGCCACACCCCGGTGACGTAGTCAGCGGTTCCCGATCGTCGCGTGCCGCGTGCCGGCACGTCGGTGTGTGGGGATGAGGACCTCACCCCCCAGGATTCGCATCTGCTCCTCGTGATCACCACGGCAGTGCTCCGACTCGGGTCCCGATCACCACGGGATACCGTCGTGAGCCCGGTGACCCGCACTACCCTCGCAAGGCGATGCCTGACACCGGATCTCGTCCCGATCCCGTTCCCTGGGTCCGGCGCTTGCAATTCTGGCGTTCACCCACCGGTCAACCGGTCTGGGCCCGTCCGAGTCTCCTTGCGGTGACCTCACTGGCGGCGTTGGCCTACGTCTGGCAGGTCGGCGCAACGATCGAGATCTACTACGCGGCGGCCGCCCGTTCCATGTCGGAGAGCTGGCACAACTTCCTGTTCGGCGCCTTCGACCCCGTCGGTACCATCAGCGTGGACAAGCTCCCAGGCGCACTCTGGGTCCAGGCCCTCTCGGTGCGGCTGTTCGGCTATCACGAGTGGGCGATCATGCTGCCCCAGGCGGTCGAGGGCGCGCTCACCGTCCTGGTGCTCTTCCACGCCGTGCGACGCCTGGCCGGTCCTGTGGCGGCCCTCATCGCCGCGGTCGTCCTGGCCGCCAGCCCGGCCACGATGACGCTCGACCGGGGCAACATCCCGGACACGCTGATGATCCTGCTGGTGGTCCTGGCCGCCGACTCGACGGTCACGCTCGTCCTGACCAGTCGTTGGCGCAGCGCGGTGATGGCCGCCGCCTGGGTCGCCCTCGCCTTCCAGGCCAAGATGCTCGAGGCCTGGCTGTTCCTGCCCGCCCTGGGCCTGACCTACCTGGTGGCCGGACGGGGGAGTACCCGTCTCCGCCTGGCCCGGATCGTGGTGATGGGGGTCACCGTCCTGGGCCTGTCCCTGTCGTACATGACCTTCGTGGCCCTGACCCCGGCGTCACAGCGCCCCTACGCGGACGGCAGCAGTACGAACTCCATCTATCAACAGGTGTTCGTCTACAACGGTTTCTCGCGGGTCGGCCAGACCTCCCCGAACGAGTTGCTCGGTGACACGCTGGGCACAGCGCTCTTCGCGCAGGCATCGCCGCCGCCGGCCTGGAACCGGCTGCTGACCGGGCCCTACGGTCGCGACACTGGTTGGCTCCTGCCGGCAGCGCTCATCGCCGCGATCGGCCTAGTGGTGGCGCGGCGTCGTGCGCCGCGCACAGATCCCTGGCGCGCCGGGGCGCTGTTGTGGGGCCTGTGGCTCCTCGTCCTCGGCATCGCCTTCAGCGTCGGCACGACCATGAACTCGTACTACGCGGGCGCCCTCTCACCCGCCGTGGCCGGTCTGCTCGGTCTCGGCGGGGCCTTCGCCTGGGCGCACCGGGGCCGTCCGAGCGTGCTCCTGCTGAGCGCCGGGACCGTGCTGGTCACCGCGGGCTACGCCGTGTGGCTCCTCCCGGCCCAAGGCTCCGGACTCCCGGCGTGGCTCGCCCCCGCCGTAGCCGTCGTCGGCATCGGCGCCGCAGCGGCACTCGGGGCGCTGGCCGGGAAGGTGCACCGTCGCGGCCAGCCCGAGGAGAACGGGGAGCGCACCGGACCGGGTGTCCAGGGTGAGCCGACCACGCGCTCCGTCACCGGTCTCGGCGTGACCGCCGCCACACTGGGTGCGCTGGCGCTCCTACTCGCGCCGTCGGTGGCGAGCGCGTCAGTCGTGGCGCTCGGGCTCGGTCCCTTCGACACCCCGTTTCAGCCGGCCGGCGTGACGACCCTCGTGCGGAGCGCCTTCGCTCCGCAGTCCTCGCCGCCGGGCCTGGCCACGATCGAATCCGTCCGGCGTGGCGCGCCCTACCTCATGGCCACCCAGACCGCAGCTGTCGCCGCGCCCTACATCTACGCAACCGGGCAGGAGGTGCTGCCGCTCGGTGGCTACACGGGCACCCAGCCGTCGCCCACGGCGGCCGAGGTGCGCGCCCTGGTGGTCGCCGGTCGCTTCCACCTCGCGTTGGTCGCGTCTCCCGGTGCGTCGGCGTCCGCGGCGTTCGTGGCGGACCACTGCGTGCGCCTCCCCCCGCAACCGGGCCAGGGATCGCCCCTGGCGCCAAAGCTCAGGATCTACTACTGCTCCTGAAGCGGGGCCGGCCACCCGATCGGGGCACTCCTCCGTCGACCACCGGATCGTGGACGGCGACGGGCTCCCCGTCCGATCAGATGCCCTGGTAGGCGATGATCACCTTGATGGTCCGGGTCTCTCCCTTGACCGCCGTGAACGGCACCGGCGCACCGCTGAAGACCGCGGTGTTGCCGAACTTGCGGTAGTAGGCGGCGACGGACCAGGTGCCACGCCGGAGGTCGATGAGGTAGTGCGATCCCGGCCCGACGTCCTCGTACGCCTCTTGACCGCCCCGGCACCCCACGGAGAACGAGGCGCTGGACGGACAGGCCTGAACTCCCATGTACGCGAGGGAGCCGAAGTTCGCAGGAGCGCCGGTGAGGTGGACCTTGCCGGCTACCGCGGGGACCACGTAGCGCATGGTGACGTTCTGGTGGATGGTGGCACCGGGGTGTGCGGTCACGACGACCGCCCTGTTGAGAATGATCTCGCCATTGCTCGTGTAGTAGTACATTCCGACATTCCAGGAGGTGGCCGGAAGGGTCACCGTGAAGGATCCCGTCGACTGGTCGGGGGAGCCGCTCCTCTGGCCCACGCACGACATGGAGAAGACTTCAGATGTCGGGCAGATCTCCAGATAGAAATTGCTCGGCTCCCATCCCACCGGTGCACCGGTGATGGTCGCCGTCCCGACCACGGTCTCGTCGGTCGCCGTCACCGCACCCGCCGGGGACGGAGCGCTCAAGGTGAGCCAGGCCCCCAGCGCGACGCCTATCGCCAGACCGCCGGTACGCCACATCGCCCTGCGCGTCGATTCCATCGATCCTCCGGTCGTGATCGCACGAGATCACCGTAGTGGTGATCCATCGACCCGGCTCGTTGGCCGACCCGACCGACCTCGACCTCGTGCCGGATGGCATGCCCACGGGTTCCTCGGGAACGCCGGGACGGAGTCACCCCGAGGGCGCGAGTGGGGGCAGCCGACCATGGACGTGCGGTGCCGGTCGTGCGGCCGTCCGCCGACGTCGAAAACGCGGGCAGCTGTCCGGACGCCGGAGTCGCCCGTCTCCGCTGCCACGGACTTCGACTCCCGGCGGCTCCATGACGCACCGGTGGGGGTGAGGGGGTCGATCCCGGGTGAGTGGATCCACTCGGACCGGTGCCAGGTCGTGGAGAGCGGGCAACGAGCCGTGCGAAGCTGCGTACGCCGTCAGGCGGGGAACGGGGGTGGCCCGGCCGGCTCCCGGCGCTCGCACGTCGCAGCGGACCGGAGGTGATCGACCCGCGCTCGGAACCGACGCCCCACTGAGGCACTACTCTCGATCATCACGCGTCCTTGGGGGTTACGAGATGATGGCCATCGTTGGTGCCCGGCCCGCTCGAACTGCCGCTCTCGTGCTGGCGTTGACCGTGATCGGCTCGGCGGTGGGGTCCGGCGTCCTCCTGACCACCTCGGCCGGGGCCGCCGCTCAGGGGTTCCGGCCGATGACGACCTTCAACGGCGTCGCCTGTGCGTCCGCAAGCCAGTGCATCGGCGTCGGAGATGCGGCCTCGGGAGCGGCGGCACCGCTGGATCCGCAGTCGGGTGATCTCTCGGCCGGGCAATCGCCCCAGCTCATCAGCTCGAGCGGGCTCCTCTTCGCAGTGAGCTGCCCATCCGCCTCGGCCTGTCTGGCGGTGGGGGAGGACGCCGGGGGAACCGGGGGCGTCGCCGTGCCGCTCGATCCCGCGACCGCCATGGTGCGCAGTGGTCAGGAACCGCGCGTCGACCCGGGCATCTTCCTGTCCGGCGTGGCCTGTGCGTCGGGGACGCAGTGCCTCGCCGTGGGCCACGACTCCAGCGGGACGGGTGTGGCGGTGCCCCTCAGCCCGACGACCGGAGCCGTCTCAGGCGGCCAGCGGGTGCGGGCCGTTTCCGGGACGGGCGGAGTGGGGCTCGAGGGAGTGGCCTGCCCCTCGGCGAACCTCTGTGTGGCCGTCGGCGAGAACTCCGGAAGGTCAGCGGGGATCGCCGTACCGTTGAGTCCGACGACGGGGGCGATACGGGGAGGGCAGAGCGTCCACGACGTCACCCACCGAGGCGTCCTGTTCGGCCTGGCCTGTCCATCGACCACCGTGTGCCTGGGCGTGGGTTGGGGTGCCGACCAACCCTCGGTGGCCGTACCGATCGACCCGCGCACGGGCGCTGTGCCCACGGGCCAGAGCGATCGATCCATCTCGTCGCGGGCGGCGATGTTGACGGCCGTGAGCTGTCCGTCCACATCGTTGTGCCTGGCCGTGGGGAACGATGCCGGCGATCCCTCCGTCGGGCAGGCGGTGCCGATCGCTCCGACCACCGCCACGATCGTCACCGACCAGCGCATCCAGACGCCGGCAGGTACCGGTGCACTCAACGCAGTGGTGTGCCACTCGACGGCCCACTGTGTGGTCGCAGGAGCACGATTCGCCTCCGCCGCGGCGGTCACCAAGATCCTCGACCCCGCGACCGGTCGGCGTCCGTGAACCCCTGACACCCGGGAAATCCATCGTCACCTCGACCGTGCCCGCACACGGGGTCCCACGCGTGACGGTCGCCGCCGGAAGGTGTCCGCACGCCGCGGGCACGTGCCGGATCGGCTCGTCCGGGACACGGTCAGGCGCACGTTGTGGAGGTGGGAGCCCTGATCCGGGCGAGCTGCACGTGGTCCGGGCGTACCGTGGGACGACCCGAGAGCCCGCGGGCGCAACACGTCACCGACCATGCGGTTCGCCGGGCCTCCGTGGTCCAAGGGGCCACGGCGCCGCGGCTACGGGAGCGGGCCGGTGGCGATCACGAACCCCTGCGGGGTGGTTTCGTGGTCCAGTTCGGGGGCCCGGAGCGCCGTGGTGGTGATCGTGAAGCCGGCGGCTTCCA
The DNA here is from genome assembly GCA_964621235.1 of uncultured Acidimicrobiaceae bacterium. Classification (GTDB taxonomy): domain Bacteria; phylum Actinomycetota; class Acidimicrobiia; order Acidimicrobiales; family RAAP-2; genus Bog-756. The sequence continues at coordinate 2,931 of CAZULR010000083.1, read as the reverse complement.
GGCGGTCGGCGACCTCCTCCATGCTGTGCCTGTAGCTGGTGAGGGGCAGGTGGGTGCCGAAGGCATCGTCGCGGTGCACCGGCGCACCCTCGGCCTGAAAGGCCAGGAGCAACCGGCCACCCGGCATCAAGACCCTGGCGAGCTCGGCGAAGGAATCGACCAGCCGATCCGGAGGGGTGTGGATGATCGAGTACCAGCAGACGGCACCGGCGAGCACGCCCGATTCGATGGGCAGCGCATCGAGTTGGCCAATCTCGAATTTGATGTGGGGATGGGCGGTCCTGGCGATCTCCAGCATCGCTCGGGACACGTCCACGCCGATGACGTCGAGCCCGTGATCGGCCAGGAGCGCCGCCACGCGGCCCGGTCCGCAACCGACGTCGGCCACCCGAGTGACGGCTCGTCGTTCGATCAGGCCGACGAAGTCCACGAGCAGCGATCGGTCCAGAGGGCACTCTGTCGCCGAGCTGAGGACGGTGCCCACGAACTCGACGTACGTCTGCGCCGCCCGGTCGTAGACATCCCGGGCGGTCGCCACGTGTTCCTCGCTGGCCACGCCTCGAGGCTAGGTGCGCGGCGTCCGTCGGATCCACGCCGGCGCGGACGCCCACGGTGCCATCGGGAGACAGCCGGTCGGGGTGGGGGGCATCGGCGAGGCACCGCTCGGTCCGTCCCCGATCCCTCGCCCCACCTGACGGGTCCGGCCTCGGGGTCCAACGGGAACGGGAACCGCTGCGGGTGATCCGTGATCCCGCGTCGGCGCCGACGGGTGACGCCGGTGACCGTCTCGGACGCTCCGGCCACCAGGCGATGGGCGATGCGATGGAATCTGCCACCCGGACGAAGGCGGCGATCGAGGAGCACTGGCGGGCCCCGGGACGCCAGGAGGTCGAAGCTGAGCACGCCATCGATGCCCGGGGAGCCGATCCCGGCCCGGGACATCGGCGGCGCCTGACGGACCTGCGGGAGTCGGCCCGCAGCCTGACGTCGCCCCTGGCCGGGCGTGGTCAGGTCGTGAGGTCCGGTCCGGCGGGCACGTGGGAGCGGGCCTCGAGAACCAGCTGGCCCCGGGCGTCGAAGGCCGCGCTCACCTCGCCGGCCAGCAGCTGGCGGATCGGTCCGCCGGCGAGGTCGCTGCGCCAGCCGTGGTCGAGGCGGCTCGGCTCGCCGACGATCAGCAGGGCGAGGTCGGAACGGGTGGCCAGCAGTCCCTGGTCGAAGTCGAGTCGCTCAGCGATCTGGCGGACGAGCCCGGCGCACACGGCCACGGCGACCTGGGACGCCTTGGACTCGGCGGCGTCGGGCGGGAGGTGCAGCGCCTCTTGGGCCAGCGAGCTGCCCCGCTCGACCGCCTCCAGGATCTCGGTGGCACCTCCCTTGGCCAGGCTCCGCTCGTCGACCCCACGCAGCTTGGCGAGCTCCTGGCGGTTCCGTGGCGGTCGTTGCGCGATGGTGAGGATCGCCAGATCGGAGAGCACGCTGCGGCGGGGCCTGTCGAACTCGGCGGCGCGACGTTCCCGCCAGGCCGTGACCTCCTGGGCGACCCCCCGGGCCCGGCCGGTGAGTCGACGCACGTCGCCCACCTTCCACCAGGCCTCCTCGGGAACGACGCTGCGACGTTGGCCCGGCAGGACCCGCTGGCACTCCTCGAGCGCCCAGTCGAGCCGACCCCGATCCTGGAGCCGGTCGACCATGGCATCCCGCAGGGCGAGCAGATGCCGAACATCACCGGCGGCATAGGCCAGCTGGCTCGCCGGCAACGGCCGTTGGAGCCAGTCGGACAGCTGGTCGGCCTTGGGCAGGCTGATCCCGAGCACCAGGTCGACCAGTCGCCCCAGCGATGGCGACGAGATCCCGAGGAACCCGGCGGCGACCTGGGTGTCGAAGACACGCTCGGGGGCCGACCCGCACGCCCGGCGCAGGATGTCGAGGTCCTGTCCGGCGGCGTGGGCCACGGCGGTCCCGGGCCCGTCGAAGAGGCGCCGCAGCGGCGCCGGGTCGACCGCCAGGGGGTCCACCAGCGCGACCTGGTCGCGCCAGGCCAGCTGGATCAGGGCCAGCGCCGGCCAGTACGTGCGCTCCGTGTGGAACTCGGTGTCGATGGCGTAGAACTGCTCGCCGGCGAGCTCGTCGCAGAGTGCCTCCAGCCGTTCGACGCCGGTGATGAGCGTGGGTGCAACGTCGGGTGGGGGCACCGGCCGAACGTACTCCAGCCGGTGCACCGGCCGTGACGCCGGCGCCGTGGGTCGGTGGGTCAGGTCGACCAGGGCCAGGTGGCTCCCGAGCCCCCCGGCGTGTCGCGCGTGGTCAGGAACGCCAGGTCGTCGGCGAGGAAGCAGATCTTCCTCGCCGAGTCGGTCAGCTGGTCGCCGGTCATGGCGGCCAGGGTGTCGCTCAGCGCCACCTGCTCGGCGTCCGATCCCGGATCGGCGCCGCCGGTGAGCTGGCCGTGCAGCGCGATGATCCGTGAGGCGAAGGGGCCGGGAAGCTGGTCGACGAACCGCATCACGTCGATCGTCCCACTGCCGTAGGCGACGAAGAGCCGGTCACGCAGGGACCCATCGGTGGTGGCGAGGCGGAGCGAGGCGGCCACGAACAAGGTGGTGGCGATCTCCAAGGTCAGCCCCCCGAGGCCCCGCGACCCCTCATTCATTGACAACTGCCTGCACGCATCGATGGTTGCAGGCGCCCGGGTGTGTCACCAGGGCCTTTGATCACATTCGGCCGCCGGCACCGGAGGTGGCGCCCCGGGGTCGACCGCACCTGGGATCGCACCCCCGGCCGACGGTGACCCGGGTCGGGTCGGGTCGACGGCCGGCTGTCAGGTCACTCGGAACCGCCCGCCGGCACGCCGGCATCCTCGAACTTCCGGATCTCCTTCTTGATCCGCCGGACCATCTCGTGGCTGAAGCTCCACAGCTCGCAGATCTC